>JACMQX010000206.1 GCA_014376765.1 Ramlibacter sp.
GATCAGCAAATCCGCCTTGCGCACCCGTAGCGCGGCACTCGCGGTGAATGAGCGGCAGCGCAAGATCCTTGAACGCCTGATGGAGGCCGGGGACGGCGGTTTCCTGGGCGGCATGACGGCCGACAAATACAGCAAGATCACCGGCGCCTCCAAGGCCACCGCCACGCGTGACCTGGCCGACTTGCTGCAAAAGGACTTGCTCTTGGTGGAAGGCGTTGGCAAGGCGACGCGCTATGTGGTGAATGTGGCGGGCTGGAATGGCACGCCGGGTTGACGCCTCAAGTGGGAACCTGGGCCGCTAACCCCGGCCACGGCGTAATCTGGGCTAGCGCTTTCGCCAAACCGTCTTTCGCAGTCTCAAGATCATGGCGTGCCTGGGCTCGCAACCACCAACCTTCGCTTAATCCGAAGAACCGGCACAACCGCAGATCGGTATCCGCCGTGACAGCACGGCGCCCCGCCACGATCTCCCCAATACGCTGGGCAGGCACGCCAATCTCTTTGGCCAAGCGGTACTGCGAGATTTCCATGGGCTTGAGGAATTCTTCAAGCAGCAGTTCACCAGGGGTGATGGGGGGTAGTTTTTTGGTGGAGGAACGCATACAGACTCCTTCAGTGGTAATCCACAATTTCAACATCCTGTGGCCCCTGTGCCGTCCAGACAAAACACACGCGAAACTGGTCATTGATGCGAATGCTGTGCTGGCCGGCACGATTGCCTTTCAGTGCTTCAAGCCGATTGCCGGGAGGCACCCGCAAATCCTCTAAAACACCAGCGAGTTCCAACTGTTCCAGCTTGCGCCTGGCGACCGTTTCAATGTTGCTGAAGCGCCGGACACGCAGTCTTCGAAATAACTGCTGGGTATCAGGGCATTTGAAGGACAAGACCGACATGCCAAATAGTAACGTAGCGCGTGATTAACGTCAAGCGTGTCTATCTGCCGCCCAGGCAATCGACCCTTCGGGCGTCTAAACTCCACCCATGCTTGCAAAGATCATGAGCTGGTTCCTGTTGGGACTCATCCGCGTCCTCACCGGCGCCCAAGCGCGCTGGTATGGCTCGCCGCCCAAGGCCGAACAGCGCATCTACTTTGCCAACCACCAGAGCCATGCCGACCTGGTGATGATCTGGGCCGCGCTGCCGCTGGAGCTGCGCAGCATCACGCGGCCGATTGCGGCCAAAGACTACTGGACGAGTTCGCGCTTCAAGCAGTGGATCACCACCTCGGTGTTCAACGCCATCTATGTGGATCGGGCCCGGACCGGCGACCAGGACCCGCTGGAGCCCCTCATCGACGCGCTCACCAACGGCGACTCCATCATCCTGTTTCCTGAAGGCACGCGCGGCAATGCGGAGGAGCCCCAGGCCTTCAAGGCCGGCCTGTACAACCTCGCGCTTAAATTTCCTGAGGTGGTGCTGGTCCCCGCCTGGATCAACAACGTGCAACGCGTCATGCCCAAGGGCGAAGTGGTGCCTGTGCCCATTCTGTGCTCCGTGACGTTTGGCGCGCCGGTAAAGCTGCAACCGGATGAAGAGCGCCGCGCTTTTCTGGACCGCGCCCGTCTGGCCGTGATGAAACTACGAGACGTATGAACCAGTACCTGCGCAACATGTCGGCAAGCCAGCAGGTGGGCGCGCTGTTCATCATCGTCTTTGGCATCCTGATCGGCATCAGCGTCTGGAACTTCGTGGCCCAGCTGCGCGAGCGGGGCGAAACACCTGAAGGCGAGACACGACAAGTCGAGCTGCGTTACTTTGCCTCGCTGCTGCGCACCTCTTGGTTCATGGTCATCGTGTTCTGGATCGGCTGGGTGCTGGGGGACGCGGTGGCCACCATCCTGTTTGCGCTGATCTCGTTTTTTGCGCTGCGCGAATTCATCACGCTCTCGCCCACGCGACGGGGAGACCACCGCAGCCTGGTACTGGCGTTTTTTGTGGTGCTACCCGTCCAGTTCTGGCTGGTGGGTACCCAGCACTTTGACCTCTTCACCGTGTTCATCCCGGTCTATGTGTTCCTGGCCATTCCGGTCGTCAGCGCCCTGGCCGATGACCCTGAGCGTTTCCTGGAGCGCAATGCCAAGCTGCAGTGGGGCATCATGGTTTGCGTCTACGGCATGAGTCATGTGCCGGCGCTGTTGCTGCTGGACTTTCCGAACTACGAGGGCAAAAGCGCCTTCCTGGTGTTCTTTCTGGTGATCGTGGTGCAGACCTGCATGATCGTGCAGCACATTGCCGCCAGGCGCCTGAAGCGCCCGCCGCTTGCGCCGAATGTGAGCCAGAGCTTCAACTGGGCCAGCTGGGGCATCGGCGTGGCGGTGGCCAGCTTCTTCGGCGGGCTGCTGTCGGGCATCACCCCGTTCAAACCGGCGCAGGCGCTGGGCATGGCCATCATTGCGTGCGTGGCGGGCACGGCTGGGCATCTGGTGATGAAGGCCCTCAAGCGTGACCGGGGGATTCGCAACTGGGGCACGCAGGGCATGGCGGTGACCGGCGCCAGCGGCTTGCTCGACAGGGTGGACGCGCTGTGCTTTGCCGCACCGATCTTCTTTCATTCCGTGCGCTGGTACTCGGGGGCCTGACCGAAATGCGTGTACTTGGCATCGACCCTGGACTGCAGACCACCGGCTTTGGTGTCGTGGATGTAGACGGGCATGCACTCACTTACGTGGCCAGCGGCACGATCAAGACCACGCACCTGGCAACCGGCAATTTGCCTGCGCGCCTCAAGGTGCTGTTCGACGGCATTGGCGAAGTGGCAGCGCGCTATACGCCGGACGTGGCCTCGGTGGAGATCGTGTTCGTCAACGTCAACCCGCAGGCCACGCTGATGCTCGGCCAGGCGCGCGGCGCCTGCGTGACGGCGCTGGTGTCGTGCAACCTGGCGGTGGCCGAGTACACCGCCCTGCAGATGAAGAAGGCCGTGGCCGGCTACGGCAAGGCGGGCAAGCCGGAGGTGCAGGAGATGGTGATGCGCCTCTTGAAACTGCCCGGCCTGCCTGGCAAGGACGCAGCGGATGCGCTGGGCCTGGCCATTACCCATGCGCATGTGGGGCGGGCGATGGAGAAGATCGCAGTCGCGGCGGATCTGCAACGCAAGAGCAGCGGGATGTACAAGGGCGGGCGGACGTACTGAGAATGCGTCGTCCAGCTTCAGCGCCCTGACTGAGACCTTATTGGTTTCTGGCCCGCGGGACGGCGGCGCTGCGATTTTGGCTCAAGCGATTCGCTCAAGTATCAACACCGCAAAAAAGCAGAACGCCGCAATCAGCGTCCACTTCAGGACGATGAGGCCCATGCGGCGAAAGCGCACCTGGCCCGTACCCGCATAGAAAGCAAACAGCACCGCTGCGGCCAGCAGCAGAAACATGATGGCCCAGCGAAAAAGCAGCATGGTGTTGCAGCCCTACCAGGCGCGGGCCGGTGTGGCAAAGCCGGTGGGGGCCAGCTTCTCGTCTTCAAACGTGGCGACTTCATACGCGTCCTGGCGCGACAGCAACTCGCGCAGCAACTTGTTGTTGAGCGCATGGCCGGAACGGAAAGCGCTGTAGGCCGCGAGCAGCGGTTTTCCGATGAGGTAGAGGTCGCCCATCGCATCCAGGATCTTGTGTTTGACGAACTCGTCGTCATAGCGCAGGCCGTCGCTGTTGAGCACGCGGTAGTCGTCCATGACGATGGCGTTGTCCAGCCCTCCGCCGAGCGCCAGGCCGTTGGCGCGCATCATCTCCACGTCCTTGGTGAAGCCAAAGGTGCGGGCGCGGGCAATGTCCTTCATATAGGAGCCGGTGCTCATGTCGAATTCAACACGCTGGCCGGTGGAGTCCACGGCGGGGTGGTCAAAGTCGATCTCGAAACTGAGCTTGTAGCCGTGGTAGGGCTCAAGCCGTGCCCACTTGGCGGTTGCGCCCTCACCTTCACGAACTTCAACAGGCTTGATCACGCGGATGTAGCGCTTGGCCGCCTTCTGCAGTTCAACCCCCGCGCTTTGCAGCAGGAACACGAAAGAAGCGGCCGAGCCGTCGAGGATCGGGACTTCTTCCGCCGTAATGTCCACGTACAGGTTGTCGATGCCCAGACCGGCGCAAGCGGACATCAGATGCTCCACCGTGTGGACCTTGGCGCCGCCGGTGGAAATCGTCGAGGCCAGCCGCGTATCGGTCACGGCGAGGGCCGAGATCGGAATGTCCACAGGAACAGGCAAATCCACCCGCCGGAACACGATGCCGGTATCGGGCTGGGCCGGGCGCAAGGTCAGCTCCACGCGCTGGCCGCTGTGCAGCCCCACGCCGACGGCCTTGGTGATGGATTTGAGGGTTCGTTGCTGGAGCACTTGGTTATTTTAATTTGCATGGGCCTGCTGACGCAGCCCAATTTACCAATCACCTACATAGTCACAGGCAAAAAAAGGGTGGGTACTTGCAGAACCCACCCCATAAGTACTCCCCTTGGGGAACTTGTCGTTGTTATATCTCAGTCGGCTTGCTTGCGCAAAAACGCCGGGATCTCGAAGTCGTCCATGCCGCCGGACGACAGCGCGTCCACCTTGGCCGCAGCTTGCGTGCGATTCGTGCGCCACACGCTGGGCACGGCCATGCCGTGGTAGTCGGGTTGGCCTGAACCCATGCCCGCTGCAGCAGCACCCGGGCCGCCCACCACGTTGTTGATCGTCGGCACATTGAAGGGCACGTTGTCGGTACCCGTGCGCAGGACCTGCAGCGGAGGCGCGGTGCGGCGCATGCCCTGGCGCGACAGGCCGGTGGCCACCACCGTCACGCGGATGTTGTCACCCAGCTCGTCGTCATAGGCGGTACCGTAGATCACATGCGCGTCCGGCGAGGCGTAGGCGCGGATGGTGTTCATCGCCAATTTAGATTCACTCAGCTTGAGCGAGCCCTTGGCGGCAGTGATCAGCACCAGCACGCCCTTGGCGCCCGACAGGTCAATCCCTTCCAGCAGCGGGCAAGCAACAGCTTGTTCGGCCGCAATGCGCGCGCGGTCTGGCCCGTCTGCCACGGCTGTGCCCATCATCGCCTTGCCGGGCTCACCCATCACGGTGCGCACGTCTTCAAAGTCGACGTTCACATGGCCGGGCACGTTGATGATTTCAGCGATGCCGCCCACGGCGTTCTTCAGCACATCATTGGCATGGGCAAAGGCCTCGTCCTGGGTGATGTCGTCGCCCAGCACTTCCAGCAGCTTTTCATTCAGCACCACGATCAGTGAATCCACATTGGCTTCCAGCTCGGCCAGGCCGTTGTCGGCATTGGTCATGCGGCGCCCACCTTCCCAGTCGAAAGGCTTGGTCACCACGCCCACGGTGAGGATGCCCATTTCCTTGGCGATGCGCGCAATCACCGGCGCTGCGCCGGTGCCCGTGCCGCCGCCCATGCCCGCCGTAATGAACAGCATGTGCGCGCCCTGGATGGCGTGGCGGATGTCGTCCACCGCGACCTCGGCCGCGTCGCGGCCCTTGTCGGGCTTGCTGCCCGCGCCCAGGCCGCTCACGCCCAGCTGGATGGTCTTGTGCGCCGCGCTGCGGCTCAGGGCCTGAGCGTCGGTATTGGCGCAGATGAATTCCACGCCCTGCACGTTGCGCTCGATCATGTGCTCGACGGCATTGCCGCCGCCACCGCCCACGCCGATCACCTTGATCTGTGTGCCCAGATTGAATTCTTCGACTTCGATCATTTCGATGCTCATGTTGATCTCCTGAATATTTGCAGTTGCCGTCAAGTTGGAAATTTGATTTGGTTTTATGAAGTGTTCGTCACTGGGGCGGGCCTGACCCCCGCCATCGGCATCGATGCGGGCTCCCCCGTGCGAGGTACATCTTTTTTTGCATGTCTAGAAGTTCCCGACGATGAAGTCCTTGAAGCGGCCAAACGCCGTCTTCATGGAACCGTTTTTCTGCGCCACCTTGAAGCCCCGCATACGCGCCATCCGCGCTTCTTCAAGCAGGCCCATCACGGTGGCCGCACGCGCCTGCGCAACCATGTCGGACAGCGCGCTGTTGTATTTGGGAATGCCGCGCCGCACGGGCTTCAGGAAGATGTCTTCCCCCAGCTCCACCATGCCGGGCATCACGCAGCTGCCACCCGTAAGCACGATGCCCGAGGACAGCACCTCTTCATAACCCGACTCGCGGATCACCTGCTGCACGAGCGAAAAGATCTCTTCCACCCGCGGCTCGATCACGCCGGCCAGCGCCTGGCGGCTGAGCTTGCGCATGCCGCGGTCGCCCAGGCCCGGCACATCGACCTGCGCCTCGGGGTCGGCCAGCAGCTGTTTGGCAAAGCCGCTTTCAACCTTGATCTCTTCCGCATCCTTGGTAGGCGTGCGCAACGCCATCGCAATGTCGCTGGTGATCAGGTCGCCCGCAATCGGAATCACAGCCGTGTGGCGGATCGCGCCGGCGGTGAAGATGGCCACGTCCGTCGTGCCCGCGCCGATGTCCACCAGCGCCACACCGAGCTCGCGCTCGTCTTCCGTCAGCACTGCGAGGCTGGACGCAAGCGGGTTGAGCATCAACTGGTCCACATCCAGGCCGCAGCGGCGAACGCACTTGATGATGTTCTCGGCCGCGCTCTGCGCGCCGGTCACGATGTGGATCTTGGCCTCCAGCCGCATCCCGCTCATGCCGATCGGCTCTTTCACGTCCTGCCCGTCAATCACGAACTCCTGCGGCTCCACCAGAAGCAGGCGCTGGTCGGTCGAGATGTTGATGGCCTTGGCGGTCTCCACCACCCGCGCCACATCGGCAGCGGTGACTTCCTTGGCCTTCACCGCCACCATGCCGCTGGAGTTGGTGCCGCGGATGTGGCTGCCGGTGATGCCGGTGTACACCCGCGTAATCTTGCAGTCGGCCATCAGCTCGGCCTCTTTCAGGGCTTGCTGGATGCTTTGCACCGTCGCGTCGATGTTCACCACCACGCCGCGCTTCAAGCCGTTGCTCGGTGCAATGCCCAGGCCGGCAAGCTTCAGCTCGCCGCCGGGCAGCACCTCGGCAACCACCACCATCACTTTGGCGGTCCCGATGTCCAGTCCTACGACCAGGTCTTTGTATTCTTTTGCCATATGTGCACCCGAGTTGCTTTCTCTTTCTCTTGTCCTGTTACTTCTTCTTCGCGGCGTCAGGCGCCGCTGCCGTTGTTGTCGTCACGCCGCGCAGCCGCAGGGCATAGCCGTCGCTGTGCCGCAGGTCGGCGGACTCCAGCGCGTCGGGCCTGCGGTTGTAGCGCGATGCCACCTGCGTGAGCGTCAACACAAATCGCTGCAGCCGTGCCGCCACCTCGTCCGCTGTGCCGCTGCCCAGTTCAATCGCCGCGCCGCTATCGAGCTTCACGCGCCAGCTGCCGCGCCCCGACAGTTCGAACTGGTCTACCTCGGTGTCCAGCGGTGCCAGCAGGGGCCTGATCGTCCTGTACATGCCCAGCACCTGCGACGCCTGGTCTTGCGGACCATTCAGACGCGGCAGGTTGTCGGCCTCGACATCGCCCACATTGGCCTCGAAGATTTCGCCAAAGCTGTTGAGCAGTTTTGATTCGCTCTCTGCACCCCAGTACGCCACCGGCTGGTGCTCCTGCAGAACCACCTTCAGGCGGTTGGGGAACTCGCGGCGCACAAGCGCTTTACGAACCCAGGGCACGCTTTCAAATGCAGCGCGGGTGGCGGCGAGGTCCACCGTGAAGAACGTGCCGGCGAGTTTGGGCGCCACATTGGCGCGCAAGGTCACTGGGCTGTTGTGCGTCACTTCCCCTTGCACCGTGATCCCGGCAATCGAGAACACCGGGTTGCGCAGCACCCACCAGATCGCCGAGGCCAGCACCATGAAGCCCAGCAGCATGAACAGGACCGAGGCGGTCAGGTTCATCAGCTTGACGTCAAAAGGTGCAGGCATGGCTTGATTCATGACGCCGCCTTCATCGTGTGATCCAAGGCAGCAGACGCCAGAATGCGCACGCACAGTTCTTCATAGCTGATGCCGGCCGCCTTGGCTGACATCGGCACCAGCGAATGGCCCGTCATGCCGGGGGAGGTGTTCATCTCCAGCAGGAAGGGCTTGCGGTCGCTGGCGCGGATCATCAGGTCGGCGCGGCCCCAGCCCCTGCAACCCAGCGAGCGGTAGGCGGCCAGCACAATGGCCTGGATATTTTTTTCTTCCTGCTCGGGCAGGCCGCTTGGGCAGAGGTACTTGACCTCGTCGGTGAAGTACTTGTTCTGGTAGTCGTACGCACCGTCAGGCGCAACGATGCGGATCACCGGCAAGGCCTGCGCGCTGGCGTCGTCGCCCAGCACCGGGCAGGTCACTTCTTCGCCTTCAATGAATTCCTCGCACAGCACGTCAGGGTCGTAGCCGGCCGACAGGCGCACCGCCTCCTGCATGTCCGAGTAGCCCTTGACTTTGGTCACGCCGATGGAGGAGCCTTCCCGCGGCGGCTTGACGATCAGCGGCAGGCCCAACGTGTCGGGCACCGCGCGCACCTGCTCGCGGTTTTGCTGGCCGGGTGCGAGCCACACGTACCTGGGCGTTGGCAGCTGGTCGGCCGTCCAAACGCGTTTGGTCATGACCTTGTCCATCGCCACGCTGGAGGCGAGGACGCCGGAGCCGGTGTACGGAATGCCCAGGAGTTCCAGGGCGCCCTGGACTGTGCCGTCTTCTCCGTGGCGCCCGTGCAGCGCAATGAAGCACCGGCTAAAGCCTGCTGCCTTCAGTTCGTGCAGGCCACGCTGGGCAGGGTCGAAGGCATGGGCGTCGATACCTTGCGACTGCAGGGCTTTCAGCACCCCCGTCCCCGACATCAGCGAAACCTCCCGCTCAGCCGACTCCCCGCCCATCAGCACCGCGACCTTGCCGAAGTTATTCGTGATGCCCGTCATGCCGCAGCCCCCAACAGATCCAGCACCTTCTGTGGCACAGCACCGATCGATCCGGCACCCATGCTCAGCACCACATCGCCATCACGCACGTGGTCCGCAATCGCCTGAGGCATGCCCGCGATGTCGTCCACAAAGACAGGCTCCAGCTTGCCGGCCAGGCGGATGGCGCGGGCCAGGGCGCGGCCGTCTGCCGCCACGATGGGCGCTTCGCCAGCGGCATACACCTCGGCCAGCAGCAGCGCATCGGCCTGCGCAGTGACCTTGATGAAATCTTCAAAGCAGTCCCGCGTGCGGGTGTAGCGGTGCGGCTGAAAAGCCAGCACCAGGCGCCGGCCTGGAAACGCGCCGCGCGCCGCGGCCAAGGTGGCGGCCATCTCCACCGGGTGGTGGCCGTAGTCGTCAATCAGGGTGAAGCGTCCGCCATCGCTGGCCGGCATGTCGCCATAGCTCTGGAAGCGGCGGCCCACGCCCTTGAACTCGGCCAGTGCTTTTTGCACGGCAGTGTCTGGTACGTTGAGCTCAACGGCCACGGCAATCGCAGACAGGGCATTGAGAACGTTGTGTTCGCCGGCCAGGTTCAGCACCACCGGCATGTCGGGCAGCGTCACGCCGTTACGGCGCTGCACCGTGAAGTGCATCTGGCCGTTGGCTGCGCGCACGTTTATCGCGCGCACCTGCGCACCTTCGTTGAAGCCGTAGCTGGTGACAGGGCACGACAGCTTGCCGGCGATCTCGCGCACCGCCGCATCGTCAGTGCATAAAATCGCGGTGCCATAAAACGGCATGCGGTGCAGGAAGTCGATGAAGGCACCCTTGAGCCGGCCGAAATCATGACCGTAGGTTTCCATGTGGTCCGCGTCGATGTTGGTGACCACGGCCATCACTGGCAGCAGGTTGAGGAAGGACGCGTCGGACTCGTCAGCCTCGACCACGATGTAGTCCCCGCTGCCCAGCCGCGCATTGGCGCCGGCGCTGTTGAGCCGCCCGCCAATGACGAAGGTCGGGTCCAGCCCGCCTTCCGCCAGCACGCTGGCCACCAGGCTGGTGGTGGTGGTCTTGCCGTGGGTACCGGCAATGGCGATGCCCTGCTTCAGGCGCATCAGCTCGGCCAGCATCATGGCGCGCGGCACCACGGGGATGCGCTTCTCACGCGCGGCAATCACCTCCGGGTTGTCGGCCTGCACGGCGGTGGAGGTGACCACGGCATCTGCGTTCACGAGGTTGGCCGCGGCATGGCCCACATAGGTCTGGATGCCCAGGCCCGCCAGGCGCCGCAGCGTTGCGCTGTCGGACAGGTCGGAGCCCGAGACGGTGTAGCCCAGGTTGAGCAGCACCTCGGCGATGCCGCTCATGCCGGAGCCGCCCACGCCGACGAAATGAATGTGTTTGATGGCGTGTTTCATGCGGCGAGCTCCTCGCAGGCGGCGACAACTTCGCGTGTGGCGTTGATCTTTTCCATTTTTTTCGCGTTCAGCGCGCGCTCAAGCAGCGCGGCGCGGGGGGTGTTCATAAGCAGGTTGGCCAGCGCCTGCGCGGTCAGCTCTGCTTGCGGCAACAGCCAGCCGCCGCCCTGGTCGACCAGGAAGCGGGCGTTGCTGGTCTGATGGTCGTCCACGGCAAAGGGAAAGGGCACAAACATCGCGGCGGCGCCGATGGCGGCGATCTCCGTCACGGTGCTGGCGCCCGCGCGGCAGACGATGACGTCGGCCTCGGCATAGGCGGCGGCCGTGTTGTCGATGAAGGGCGTGAGCTCGGCCGTGACACCGGCAGCCTCGTAGTTGGCGCGCAGCGCCTCGATCTGCTTGTCACCGCTTTGGTGGGTCACAGTGGGCCGCTGCTGCTGTGGGATGAGCGCGAGCGCCTGGGGCACGATGTCGTTGAGCGCCCTGGCGCCCAGGCTGCCGCCGACCACCAGCAGCCTGAGCGGCCCGCTGCGGCCGGTGAAACGTTCAGCCGGCCCGGCTTGTTGCGTGAACTCGGAGCGCAGCGGGTTGCCTACCCAGTGGGCCTTGCTCAATACATTCGGGAAGGCGCTGAACAGCCGGCTGGCCACGACGGACAGCACCTTGTTGGCCATGCCCGCCACCGAGTTCTGCTCGTGCAGCACCAGTGGCTTGCCCATGGCCGCGCTCATGAGCCCGGCCGGAAAGCTGATGTAGCCGCCCAGGCCCAGCACCACGTCCGGCTTGATGCGGCGCACCACCTGCACGCTTTGCACCAGGGCATAGAGCAGACGCAGCGGCAAGAGCAACAACGTCTTGATGCCCTTGCCGCGAACGCCTGAAAAATCAATCGTCTCAAACGCAAAACCACGCGGCGGCACGATGCGGCTTTCCATGCTGCCCGGTGCGCCCAGCCAGTGCACCTGCCAGCCGCGCTCGCGCAGCGCCTCGGCCACGGCCAGGCCGGGAAAGATGTGGCCGCCGGTGCCGCCCGCCATGACGAGTACTGTCTTGCTCATATGTTTTGCTCCCTTTCCCAAAGGGAGAGGGGACAGTACAAATACAAACGCAAATGCAAACTCATGCGCGCCCTCCCCGCATCAGTTGCCGGTTTTCAAAATCAATCCGCAACACCACAGCCAGCGCCACCAGGTTCATCAAAATCGCCGAGCCGCCGTAACTCATCAGCGGCAAGGTCAGGCCCTTGGTGGGCAGCGCCCCCAGGTTCACACCCATGTTGATGAACGCCTGGAAACCCATCCAGATGCCCACGCCCTGCGCGACCAGCCCCGCAAACACGCGGTCCAGCGCAATGGCTTGCCTGCCAATATGAATCAGGCGGCGCGTGAGCCAGAGGAACAGCAGCAGCACGGTGAGCACGCCCACCAGGCCAAACTCCTCGCCAATCACGGCCAGCAAAAAGTCGGTATGCGCCTCGGGCAGCCAGTGCAGCTTCTCGACACTGCCACCCAGGCCCACGCCAAAAACCTCCCCGCGGCCGATGGCGATCAGCGAGTGCGACAGCTGGTAGCCCTTGCCCAACGCATGCTTTTCGCTCCACGGGTCCAGGTAGGCAAAGGTGCGCTCGCGGCGCCAGTCGCTCAGCGCGATCATCAGCACGAAAGCGCCCACCAGCACGGCCGAGATCAGGAAGAACATGCGGGCGTTTACACCGCCCAGGAACAGGATGCCCATCGCGATCACGGCGATCACCATGAAGGCGCCCATGTCGGGCTCGGCCAGCAGCAACGAGCCGACCACGGCCACGGCCACGCTCATGGGCAGCACGGCGCGAAAGAACCGCTCCTTCACGTCCATCTTGCGCACCATGTAGTCGGCCGCATACAGCAGCACCGCAAACTTCGCCAGCTCCGACGGCTGGAAGTTCATCACGCCCAGCGATATCCAGCGGCGGGCACCGTTCACGCCCTTGCCGATGTACGGCACCAGCACCGCAATCAGCAGGAACAGGCAGGCCACGAACAACCAGGGCGCCACCTTCTCCCAGGTGGTCAGCGGGATCTGGAAGGCGACCAGCGCGGCCACAAACGCAATCAGCATTGAGATGATGTGCCGCACGAGGAAGTGGGTATGCGTGTAATTCATGAAGCGCGGGTTGTCGGGCATCGCGATCGAGGCCGAATACACCATCACCAGCCCAAAAGCGAGCAAGGCGACGGTGACCCAAAGCAGGCCCTGGTCGAACCCGGCCACGCGCGCGGGCGCAGAGGTGACACGCGAGAAAGAGGTGCCGCCCAGGCGTACCGGCAAGGCATCTGCCGTGTGCGACAGCTTGCCCGACAGGCCGCCGCACATTCCACGGAACAGCCCGCCGAATAGCGTACCGATGCGGCCGCTGAAGGATGCGGATTGACTTTGGCTGGCCGCGTTCATTCCGTGCCCTCCATCAACATGCCGTGCTGTTCGGCCAGTGCCTTGACAGCTGCGGTGAACACGTCCGCGCGGTGCACATAGTCCTTGAACATGTCAAAGCTGGCGCAGGCGGGCGACATCAGCACCGCGTCGCCGGCATGGGCCAGGCGCGTGGCGGCAGCAACAGCCTCTTCCATGGAGCCGGCATCGGTCAACGGCACGCCAGCGTCAGCCAGCGCGGCGCGAATCAGCGGCGCGTCGCGTCCCATCAGCACCACACCGCGGGCATGGCGCGACACGGGCGCAGCCAGCGGTGCAAAGTCCTGCCCCTTGCCCTCGCCGCCCAGAATCACCACGACCTTGCGCTCTGCACCCAGACCGTACAGTGCCGCCACGGTGGCGCCTACATTGGTGCCCTTGCTGTCGTCAAAGTACTCGAGCTGGTTGATGGTGCCGATGGCCTCGACCCGGTGCGGCTCGCCCCGGTATTCGCGCAGGCCATACAGCATGGGGCCGAGCGCGCAACCGGCAGCATTGGCCAGCGCCAGTGCGGCCAGCGCGTTGACGGCGTTGTGACGGCCGCGGATGCGCAGGGCGTCTGCGGGCATGAGGCGCTGGAAGAAGACTTCGTCTTCTTCATCTTTCCTTTTCTTGCGCGTCTCGTCGGCTTCAATGGCACGCACCAGCCAAACCATGCCGTTGACGGTTTCGATGCCGTAGTCGCCAGGGCGCTGGGGCATGTCGGCACCGAAGCTGAGGTACGGCCTCTGCACAAACTTTCCACCCTTGACTCTCACAGGCGCCGGCAGCATCGCCATCACAAGCGGGTCTTCGCGGTTGAGCAGCATCAGGCCGCGCTCGCCAAAGATACGGGCCTTGGCTGCGCCGTAGGCGGGCATGCTGCCGTGCCAGTCGAGGTGGTCCTGTGTGAGGTTCAACACCGTCGCAGCGGTGGGTTCGAAATTGGCAATGTCGTTGAGCTGGAAGCTGGACAGCTCCAGCACCCAGACTTCGGGCAGGTCGTTGGCGTCCAGCTTCGCAGCCAGTGTGTCCAGCAGGGTCGGGCCAATGTTGCCAGCTACCGCCACCGATTTGCCCGCGCGCTCCACCAGCTGGCCAGTTAGCGAAGTGACCGTGGTTTTGCCGTTGGTGCCCGTGATGGCGAGGAGCTTGGGCGCATAGCCTTTGGGCGCCTCAGACGGAGCGATGACGATTGGCCGGGGTTCATCATCATCTGCCATGGCCGGCTCGTCGGACACAAGGCTGTCATTGCGGGCTTGATCTGCAATCCATGCTGGCATGTCAGAAGCGTTTCCCGGCGCCGTGGTGGATTCCGGGTCAAGCCCGGGATGACAGGTTTGTATGGCTGACAGATCAGCGAGCGCCTCGCTGAACAGGGTCAGCTCGCCGCCCGTCCACAGGCCCTGGGCTGCCGCAGTGTCCAACATCTCCTGCGTCGCAGCGGGCGCCAGGCCCGGGCTGGTGAATACGGCGCGAATGGCGCTACCTGCCAGCAAGCTCGCATTAAAAGGCCCGCTGATGAATTGCGCCGAGGGCACATCCGCCCGCAAAGCGGCAAGCTGCGGCGGCTCGGCACGCGTGTCGGCCACCGTGACCTGCGCGCCGCATCGCGCGCACCAGCGCGCCATCGCCAGCCCGGACGCGCCGAGGCCGAGGATGAGGACGGGGAGGTCTTTGAGCTTGTTCACGTTTGTCTAGCGAAGCTTCAGAGTCGACAAGCCGACCAGGCACAGCAGCATGGTGATGATCCAGAAGCGCACGACCACCTGTGTTTCCTTCCAGCCGCTTTTCTCGAAGTGGTGGTGCAGCGGCGCCATCTTCAAAATGCGCCGGCCCTCGCCGTATTTTTTCCTGGTGTACTTGAAGTAAGTGACCTGCACCATCACCGACAGCGCCTCCACCACGAAGATGCCGCCCATGATGGACAGCACGATTTCCTGGCGCACGATGACCGCGATAGTGCCCAGTGCGGCGCCCAGCGCCAGCGCGCCAACGTCGCCCATGAACACTTGCGCCGGGTGGGTGTTGAACCACAAAAACGCCAGGCCCGCGCCGGCCATGGCCGAGCAGAAAATCAGCAATTCGCCCGAGCCGGGGATGTGGGGAAAGAACAGGTATTTGGAATACACCGAGCTGCCGGTCACATAGGCAAACACGCCCAGCGCCGAGCCCACCATCACCACCGGCATGATGGCCAGGCCGTCCAGCCCGTCGGTGAGGTTCACCGCGTTACTGGAGCCGACGATCACCAGGTAGGTGAGGATCACAAAACCGAACACGCCCAGCGGGTAGCTGATCTCCTTGAAAAAGGGCAGCTGCAGGCCGGCCTTGGGCGGCAGGTTCACATCAAAGCCCGACTGCACCCACTTGAAGAACAGCTCCAGCACGCGCAGGTTGGAGCTTTCTGAAATGCTGAACACCAGGTAGAGCGCCGCCAACAGACCGATCAGCGACTGCCACAAATACTTTTCGCGCGAACGCATGCCTTCAGGGTCTTTGTGCACGACCTTGCGCCAGTCGTCGGCCCAGCCAATGGCGCCAAAGCCCAGCGTGACCAGCAGCACGATCCAGACAAAGCGGTTGGCCAGGTCAAACCACAGCAGGGTCGAGATCCCGATGGACAGCAGGATCAGCACGCCGCCCATGGTGGGTGTGCCGCTTTTGCTCAGGTGCGACTCCATGCCGTAGCCGCGCACCGGCTGGCCGATCTTCAGAGCTGTCAGGCGGCGGATGACCGCCGGCCCGGCGATCAGGCCGATCAGCAGCGAGGTCAGCGCCGCCATCACGGCGCGGAAAGTGAGGTACTGGAAAACGCGGAAGTAGCCAAACTCCGGCGAGATCGTTTGCAGCCACTGGGCCAGGCTAAGCAGCATATTGTTGTCCTTCGTCTGGCGGGAGCGTGGGTGGCGCTGCCAGTGCCGCGTGCGCGGTGATCGCCTCAATCACCCGTTCCATCTTCATGAAGCGCGAGCCCTTGACGAGCACGCTGCCCAAGCCCGGCAGCAGTGCGATCACGCTGCGGTTGAGCGCGTCAATGTCGTCGCCAAAGTGCTTGCCGCCCGCCTTTTGTGCGGTCAGCCCGGCCTGGCTGCCAAGCGTGAACACATGCGTGATGCCGCACTTGCGCGCATGCAGGCCAATTTCTTCATGAAAGGCCGGACCCTGGTCGCCGACTTCGCCCATGTCGCCCAGCACCAGCAGGTGCGGCGCGGGCAGTGCGTCCAGCACATCAATCGCGGCGCGCACTGAGTCGGGGTTGGCGTTGTAGGTGTCGTCCACCGCGGTGATGCGCTTGCCCGCGATCTCCAGCAGGAACGCGCGGGAGCGGCCCTTGACTGGCTCAAAAGCCTCAAGACCGGTCTGGATGGCGGCAAGGGGCACGCCCGCAGCCAGCGCGCAGGCCGTGGCCGCCAGGGCATTGCGCACGTTGTGTTCCCCAGCAATGCCCAGGCTGAACTCGAGCAGGCCGGCCGGTGTTTGTGCACGCACGCGCCAGCGGTGGTCATGCCAGACGCCCTGACCGTACACGTCAGCCTGGTCGCTTTGTTTGTCGCTGAAGGTCATGGTACGGCGGCCGTCACAGAGGCCGGCCCACAGCGGCGCGTATTCGTCACCCGCCGGGAACACGCCTGTGCCACCGGCCGGCAGGGATTTGAAAATCGCGCCGTTCTCGCGGGCAACTGCTTCCACCGATGTCATGAATTCCTGGTGCTCGCGCTGCGCGTTGTTCACCAGCGCCACCGTCGGCTGCGCAATTCGGGCCAGCGTGGCGATCTCTCCGGGGTGGTTCATGCCCACTTCCACTACGGCGATGCGGTGGTTCGGTGCCAGGCGCATCAGCGTGAGGGGCAGGCCGATGTCGTTGTTGAAGTTGCCCTGCGTGGCCAGCATCGCATCGGACTGCCAGGCGCGCAGGATGGACGCGATCATCTGCGTCACCGTGGTCTTGCCGTTGCTGCCGGCCACTGCTATCAGCGGCAGCGTGTAGCGCGCGCGCCAGCCGGTTGCCAGGCTGCTCAGCGCGAGCTTGCTGTCAGGCACCTCTATGCCGTACAGGCCCGCTGCCACAAGGCCGCCGTGGGCGATGGCCGCTGCTGCCCCTGCGGCTTTGGCGTCGGCAAGGAAGTTATTGGCATCAAAGCGGTCGCCCTTGAGCGCGATGAACAGGTCGCCGGCTTTGAGCGTGCGGGTGTCGGTGTGCACGCGTTGCAGCAGCACGTTGCCGTCGCCCACCAGCTTGCCGCCGGGGATGTATTGGAGTGCGTCCTGCAGGCGCAGGTTCAGGCCGCTCATGGGGAGGTCTTTCTTGCCAATGCGCTGCGGGCATGGGCCTTGTCGGAGAACGGCAGCTTCACACCGGCGATCTCCTGAAAATCTTCATGGCCCTTACCGGCGACAAGGATCACATCTTGCGGCGCGGCTTGCGCTACCGCTTCGCGGATGGCCAGCGCCCTGTCGGGCTGTATCTGTGCAGCAGCGGGCTGCGACAGGCCGGCCACGATCTGGCGAATGATGGCGCCTGGCTGTTCACCGCGCGGGTTGTCGCTGGTGATGATGACGGCGTCAGCCTGCGTTTGCGCCACGGCCCCCATCAGCGGGCGCTTGGTGGTGTCACGGTCACCGCCACAGCCAAACACGCACCACAGCTTGCCGCCGCGTTGCTGCGCCAGCGGGCGTAGCGCCTGCAACGCCTTGTCCAGTGCATCGGGGGTGTGGGCATAGTCCACCGCCACCAGGGGCTGGCCGGATTCGGCGATGCAGTCCATGCGGCCCGGCACCGGCGTGAGGGCGGCGCAGGCCGCCACGGCTTCAGCCAGCGGCACGCCAATGGCACGCATTGCGCCGATCACGCCCAGCAGGTTGGCCACGTTGTACTGGCCGATGAGCTGGGTCTCCAGCGTGTGGGCTTCATTGCCCTCCGCCACCTCAAAACGCAGCCCCTGCACGCCGTAGCCGATGGCGCGGGCCTGCAGACGCGCCGGCTCCATGCAGGACACAGTCCAGACCTGCAGCGCCTGCGCGTCAAGCGCGCGGGCCAGCTCGGCGCCTTTGGGATCGTCGATGTTGAGGACGGCGGCCTGCAAGCCAGGCCAGTTGAACAGCTCGGCCTTGGCATCCCAGTAAGCTTGCATGCTGCCGTGGTAGTCGAGGTGGTCCTGCGTGAAGTTGGTGAAGATCGCCACGCGAATGCGCGTGCCATCCAGCCGTCGCTCGGCAATGCCGACAGACGAGGCTTCAATCGCGCAGGCTACAAAACCTTCATCCACGAATTTGCGGAACTCCTGCTGCAGGAGAACAGGGTCTGGGGTGGTGAGGCCGTTGTAGACGATGTGCGGCGGCACACCAATGCCCAGCGTGCCCACGATGCCTGTCAGGCGGCCTGCGCTACCCAGCGCCTGCGCCAGCCACCAGGCGGTACTGGTTTTGCCGTTGGTGCCGGTGACAGCCAGCACGTCAAGTTGCCTGGAGGGGTGGTCGAACCACAAGGCAGCGATCGGGCCTGTATCTGCCTTGAGCTTTTCATAGGCTGCGATACGCGAATCGTTGAAGTGGTAAGCGGCCGCGCCTTCGTGCTCCACCAGGCAGGCGCCTGCGCCCTGGGCCAGTGCTGCATTCACATACTGGCGGCCGTCAGTCGCCGCGCCGGGCCAGGCAATGAAGCCGTCGCCCGTGCCGACCTTGCGGCTGTCGCACTGCAGCGCGCCGCTCACGCCGCGCCGCAACCAGTTAACCGCGGCGGTGGGGGTGTCAAGCCGCTGCATCAGAACGACTCCTCGACTGCATTCACCACGATCTGGGGTTTGACGGCCATGTCGGGTTGCACACCCATCATGCGCAGAGACTGCTGCACCACCTCGCTGAATACCGGGGCTGCCACCTGGCCACCAAAGTACTTGCCGGCCGTGGGTTCATCAATCATCACGGCGACGATGATGCGTGGCTTGTCAATCGGCGCCATGCCAACGAACCAGGAGCGATATTTGTTGGTTGAATAGTTCTTGCCCACCTGCTTGTGCGCCGTGCCCGACTTGCCGCCCACCGAATAGCCCAGCGTCTGCGCGAGGGGGCCGGTGCCGCCAGGGCCTGCCGCCATTTGCAGCATCACCCGGATCTGGTCTGCGGTCTTGGCCGATACCACCTGCACACCGCTTGCCGGCTCGCTGCTCTTGAGCATGGTCGGAGGGATGAGCTGGCCGTCATGCCCGAAGATGGTGTAGGAGTGCGCCATCTGGAACAGCGAAGCTGAGAGGCCGTAGCCATACGACATGGTGGCCTGCTCCACAGGCCGCCATGTCTTGTAGGCGCGCAACCGGCCGGTGACCGCGCCCGGAAACGCAATTTGCGGCTTCTGGCCAAAACCGGCGGCAGTAAAGATCTCCCACATCTCGCGCGGCTGCATGTTGAGCGCGATCTTGAGGGTGCCGATGTTGCTGGACTTCTGGATCACTTCCTGCACGGTGAGCATGCCGTGGGCATGCGAGTCGGAAATTCTTGCCCCGCCAATGATGACGTAGCCCGGTGCAGTTTGAATGTGGGTGAACGGCGTGACGCGGCCCGTCTCCAGCGCCAGGCCGACGGTGAAGGGTTTCATCGTGGAGCCAGGCTCGAACACGTCGGTCATCGCGCGGTTGCGCAGCTGCTCGCCGGTGAGGTTCTGGCGGCGGTCCGGCACATAGCTGGGGTAATTGGCCAGGGCCAGCACTTCACCCGTCACGGTGTCCAGCACCACCACGCTGCCTGCCTTGGCCTTGTTGACGGTCACGGCGTCGCGCAGCTTCTGGTAGGCGAAGAACTGCACCTTGCTGTCGATGGACAGTTGCAGGTCCTTGCCGTCTACAGCCGGCACCTGCTCGCCCACGTCTTCCACCACGCGGCCGAGCCGGTCCTTGATGACGCGGCGCGAGCCGGCGCGGCCGGCCAGGCTCTTGTTGAAGGACAACTCCACGCCCTCCTGGCCGTTGTCTTCCACGTTGGTGAAACCCACCACGTGCGCAGCTGACTCGCCCTCGGGGTACTTGCGCCGGTATTCCTTGCGCTGGTAGATGCCCTTGATGTCCAGCGCGGTGATCTGCTGGGCCACGCCGTCGTCCACCTGGCGCTTGAGCCAGACGAAGGTTTTGTCCTCGTCTTCCAGCTTCTTGCTGAGCTCGGCCAGCGGCATCTCCAGCAGCTTGGCAAGCTGCGCGAGCTTGGCCTTGTCGCGCTCCACATCTTCAGGAATCGCCCAGATGCTGGGAGCGGGCACGCTGGAGGCCAGGATGAGGCCGTTGCGGTCCAGGATGCGCCCGCGGTTGGCGGGCAACTCCAGCGTGCGGGCAAAGCGGACCTCGCCCTGTTTCTGGAAAAACTTGTTGTCAAACACCTGCACGTAGGCCGCGCGGACGCCCAGCCCGACAAAGGCCAGGCCCATCACGGCGACGATGAATTTGCTGCGCCAGACCGGCGTCTTGCTGGCCAGGAGCGGGCTGGAGGTGTAGGCGACGCTGCGGCTCATGGCCTGGCTCCTGCAGCGGGTTTGCTGGTGGCTGTTGCCGGTGGGGTGACAGCGGGCGTGAGGGCTGGAGTGAGGGAAGGCGTGGTGAAGGTCACGTACTGCGTGATGGCCGGCGTGGCCGTGCGCATCTGCAGTTGGTCCTTGGCCAGCTTTTCCACCCGCAACGGCGTGGCCTGGGCGCGCTTTTCAACCTGCAGGCGCTCGTTGTCGAGTTCGAGCTTGCGGGCTTCGGCATTGGCTTTGTCGAGCTCGACAAAAACCCGGCGCGACTCGTACTGCGTGCGCACCAGATACAGGGCGCTGGCCATCACAGCGACCAGCAGGACGAGGTTCAAGCGGGTCATGCTTGCGTCCTCTCGGCCACACGCATGATCGCGCTACGCGAGCGCGGATTGGCCTTCACCTCATCGGCCGCAGGCTTGATGCGCTCCAGCGCCTTGAGCTTCATCACCTTGGGCGCGGCAAACGGCGCGCGGCGGTCGTACTCATCGCGCGAATGTTTCGCGATGAATTGTTTGACGATACGGTCTTCCAGCGAATGGAAACTGATCACGACCAACCTGCCTCCGGGTTGAAGGACATGAAGACTTGCCTCTAGCGCCTGTTGCAGCTCTTCAAGCTCGGCGTTGATGAAAATCCGAAAAGCCTGAAATGTGCGCGTTGCA
>JACMQX010000207.1 GCA_014376765.1 Ramlibacter sp.
ATGGCACATATAGCACCGCTGTTCGAGTACCGGCTGGATGTCGGCGTAGCCCAGCGGTCTCCCAGGCGCAGCAACACTGCCAGTATCCAGCGGCTTCATCCAGACGATCAGGCCAATTACAACGGCAACCCCGGCAAGCGCATAGCCGAAAGGGTTGCGATTGCGCCCGAGCTTGTAGCCATGGCGCATGACAAAAAACTGCCGGATGGCCGCGCCGGCAAACATCATGAGGATCAGCACCAGCCAGTTCTGCGGATGACCCCAGGTGAAGCTGTAGTGGTTGGACAGCATGGCAAACAGCACTGGCAGCGTGAAGTAGGTGTTGTGCACGCTACGCTGCTTGCCGCGCTGGCCATGAACCGGGTCCACAGGCTGGCCAGCCTTGATCGAGGCGATCACCTGCTTTTGCCCCGGGATGATCCAGAAAAACACGTTGGCGCTCATGGCCGTGGCGATCATCGCGCCCACCAGCAAAAACGCCGCACGCCCCGCGAACCAGTGGCAGGCCAGCCAGGACGCAATGCACACCAGCGCCAGCACCAGTGCGCCCACGATGGCCTCGCCATTCTTGCGCTGCCCGAAGACGCGGCAGATGCCGTCATACAACACAAAAAACAGCACCAGGAATAAGAGCGCTACGGCAATGGCGGCGCCGGGCGACCAGTCCAGCACACTCTTGTCGATGAGATAAGTACCGGCATTCCAGAGGTACGACACGGTGAACAGCGCAAACCCCGACATCCACGTGCTGTAACTCTCCCAGAAAAACCAATGCAAATGCGCGGGCAGCCTGGGCGGCGCAACGTTGAACTTGACCGGGTGATAGAAGCCGCCTCCGTGCACAGCCCACAACTCGCCGCTCACACCCTGGGCCTTCAGGTCCTCGTCAACAGGGGGAGTGAGGCTGCTGTCCAGAAATACAAAATAAAAAGAGGAGCCCACCCAGGCGATGGCGGTAATGACGTGGACCCAGCGCAACAGCAGGTTGGCCCAGTCGAGGAGATAGCTTTCCATGTGGTGTTCGAGTTTTCGGTAGCGCCAGCGGGTGAGAGAGAAAAAATAGACGCAGCTTTTATGCCTATCCGCTGAGTATCAACAAAAACGGGCCCCAGAAGGGGCCCGTTTTTGTTGCATGGCTCTCTCGAGCCACCGCATTACTCGGCTTTGCAACTTTGAGGACGGTACTTTTTGTCAATGCTTCCCTTGCAAACCCAGTCCACCTGCCCCGAGCCAGACAGGGTCCCTTCCAGGATGATCGTCTTGCCGGCGATCGCAGGTTCACCAGTGCCGGTTGCGATCAAATTACCGTGGGTACTGTCAACGAGCGAATATGAAACACCGGACACATACTTGGAACTCTGGGGCTGCATGTCCAGGCTGGCCACTGTTGGAAAAAATCCATTGACATAGACGGCCTCGGTCACGTTGAGGCGGTTGCCTGACGCAGCCAGCATCACTTCAGTGACCTTGGCGCGGACGGTGTAGTCCTTGTAGGCCGGCAGGGCCACTGCGACGAGGATGCCGATGATCGCCACCACGATCATCAATTCAATGAGGGTGAAACCCTTTTGAATGGAACGCTTCATTAAAACTCCCTGGGAAAGTAGATTTGACTGAAAGAAAGCCGACCGATGAAGCTGGCCGGTATTGAATTGCCCTGAGGCCTGCGCAGTGTCCCGTGCGGGACACCGGTCCACAATCAGCCTCATAGCTTCGGCCGTGGGCCGATTGGCTGATGACCAATTCAGCTCAAGCGCGTAGGCAAAGAAGCTGCGCGGCAACGGCAACGGCAATCACCTCCGGCTCCTTGCCGGTAATGCCTGCCAGGCCGATCGGGCAGGTGACAAGCGACAACTCCTGCTGCGTGAAGCCGCGCTCCTGCAGCCGCTTGCGGAACACGGCCCACTTGGACTTGCTACCGATGAGGCCGATGTAGCGCAGGTCGCCCTGGGTGCGCTGACGCAGCAGGCAGGCGGCCACCACGTCAAGGTCTTCTGCATGGCTGAAGCTCATGATCAGAACGTGGGTGCCTCCCGCCAAAGTCCGCACCGCCACCTGCACAGGGTCGGAGTGTTCGCACAGGACGCCGGCGGGTACGGGATCGGGGAAGACCTCGTCACGGCTGTCGATCCAGGTAATGGCATAGGGCAAGGCCGCCAGCACATTGACCAAGGCGCGGCCCACGTGGCCACCACCAAAAAGCGCCACCGGCGCGAGTGCTTCACGCAGGCGTGCGCGCAATGCCGGAATGTCGGCGGCGGTCACCCGGTCGAAACCCAGATGGACCACGCCACCGCAGCACTGGCCCAGGGTGGCGCCCAGGGCAAAGCGTACTTGCTGCGGCGCCGGCACCTGCTTCAAAGCTGCAGCGGCAAGCCGCGAGCGTGCTTCATGCGTCGCTTCAAATTCAAGCCGCCCGCCGCCGATAGTCCCCAGGGCAGTGCCGGCAAACACGGCCATCCACGTCCCGGGCCCCCTTGGGACGGAGCCCTCTGCCGCGCTCACGCTCACCAGCACCGCAGGTTCAAGCGCGAGCCGCCGCATGAATTCGTTGAGGGTCAGAGACATGTCATGGTTGCAATGGTTTTTTGCGCAAAAGAACTTAAGATCGAATTGAAATTTGCATCACTCAACAAAAACCGGCAGGCCAGCAAAGTATGCACGCACCATGGTCTGCCGTGACCCACCGGAGACACGCATGAACAAATCGATCGCCCGCCGCCTGATGGTCCTGGCCGGTGTAGTCGGCGCATCCGGCACTGCCGCCTGGCTGGCAGGTTGCCAATCAGCGCCGGGCGTCCCGCCCGCCCCACCACCGCCACCGCCGGCGCCCCAAGCCAGCGAGCAGGCCCCCGCACCGGCCCCGACGCCCATCACCAACACACGCAATTCAAGCGCCGCCACGCCACGCTCTTACCGGCAGGACGCAGCCACCCACCTCTACGGGCTCAACCGCGACCGGATTTACAAAGGCAAGATGCCGCCTCTGCTGTACGCCGTGGGCGTGCTGGAGGTGGATGTGAACGACCAGGGAAAAGTCACTGGTGTGCACTGGTTGCGCGCGCCGCGCCACGCGCCCGAGGTGATGGCCGAGATAGAGCGCACCGTACGGGCGGCTTCGCCCTACCCGGCGCCGGTCCGCATGGGCAAAGTCACATATACCGATACCTGGCTGTGGCACAAAAGCGGCTACTTCCAGCTCGACACCCTGACCGAAGGCCAGATGTAAGCCTGCGCACCTCTGCGCACCTGTAAGGCAGCCTGCGTGCAGCCGCGCCGGCGGAACGCGCCTTCAGGACCCGCGATACGTGGAGTAACTCCACGGACTGACCAGCAGCGGCACATGGTAGTGCTGCTGCGGTTCGGCAATGCCGAAGTCAATACTTACCTTGTCCAGAAAGCTGGGCTCGGGCAGGGCCACGCCACGGGCCTTGAAGTAAGCCGCCACGTCAAAGACCAGCCGGAAAGTGCCCCGCTTGAGGCTGCTGCTGTCATACAGCGGCCCGTCCGGCGCCCGCCCGTCATGGTTGAGCACGAACGACTTGACGGGCTCAGCCTGCCCGCCAGCCGTGGTGAAAAGCTCGACCGCCATCCCGGCCGCCGGGCAGCCGTGCATCGTGTCCAGAACATGTGTGCTGAGGCCCATGAGGTGTCCTTCAAAGTTGATGCAAGGTGGCAGACGCCGGTTACAGTCCACACAAGTGTATACAATTTTCGGCGTTTGAGGCTATCATGCCCGAATGGAATCCTCCGCCACACGGTTCATTGTGGATGCGCTGACCCGCGCCATCGTCGATCACCGCCTGCAGCCGGGCAGCAAACTGGCCGAGCAGAAGCTGGCTGATCACTTTGGCGTGTCGCGCACCCTTGTGCGCCAGGCACTGTTCCAGCTGGCACAAAACCGCTTGATCCGGCTTGAGCCCGCGCGCGGCGCCTTCGTAGCCGCGCCGGATGCCACCGAGGCCCGCGAGGTGTTTGCAGTGCGCCGCATGCTGGAAGCCGAGATGACGCGCGCTTTCATTCTTGAGGCTACGCCGGCCCGCATCAAGGCACTCAAGGAGCATGTTGCGCAGGAAAAGGCGGCCGTCGAAAAAGAGGACGCAGCCGGCCGCACCGAGTTGCTGGGCGACTTTCATGTGCGCATGGCCGAGCTCATGGGCAACGAGGTGCTGGCGCAGATTCTGGGCGAGCTGATCTCGCGCTGCGCGCTCATCACCCTCATGTACCAGACGGCCAGCGCAGCCGAGCACTCGCATCAAGAGCATGCGGAAATCGTCCGCGCCATTGCCGCAAAAGACGAGGCACGGGCGGTGCGGCTCATGGACGCGCACCTGCGCCATGTTGAAGAAAGCCTCACCCTGGACCGCAAGGTCCCCAGCCACGACATCTCCATGGCCCTGTCCTGACGCCTGTTTCCCTCCCACCTTCACACCATGTCCAACACCTTTAAACCCTACCCGCGCGACATGGCTGGCTACGGCCGCAAGGTGCCGCATGCGCAATGGCCCGGCCAGGCAAAGATCGCCGTGCAGTTTGTCCTCAACTATGAAGAGGGTGGCGAGAACAATGTGCTGCATGGCGACGCGGCGTCAGAGACCTTTTTGTCCGAACTCGTCACCGCGCAGGCTTACGAGAGCCGGCATATGACGATGGAGTCGATGTACGAGTACGGATCGCGTGCGGGCGTCTGGCGCATCCTCAACGAGTTTGAAAAGCGCGGCCTGCCGCTGACCATTTTCGGCGTTGCGATGGCCTTGCAGCGCTACCCGGAACTCACGCAAACCTTCGTGGACCTGGGCCATGAAATCGCCAGCCACGGCCTGCGCTGGATCCACTACCAGAACCTGCCCGAGGCGACTGAAAAGCGCCACATGGACGAGGCCACCCAGGTGATCCACGACATGACGGGCGGCCAGTGGCCCGCAGGCTGGTACACCGGCCGCGACAGCCCCAACACCCGCAAACTGTTGGTCGAGCATGGCGGCTATGAATACGACAGCGACTACTACGGCGACGACCTGCCCTTCTGGAGCCGCGTCACCACGAGCGACGGTACGGTGGTGCCGCACCTCGTCGTGCCCTACTCGCTGGACTGCAACGACATGCGCTTCGTGCAGGCCCAGGGCTTCAACACGGGCGAGCATTTTTTGCAATACCTGAAAGACAGTTTTGACGTGCTCTACGCAGAAGGCGAAGACGCGCCAAAAATGATGAGCATCGGCATGCACTGCCGCGTGCTCGGCAAGCCCGGGCGCTTTGGCGCGCTGCAAAAGTTTCTGGACCACGTGCAGTCGCACGAGCGCGTCTGGATCTGCCGCCGTGTGGACATTGCCCGCCACTGGAAAGCCACCCACCCTTTTACCGCCTGAAATCTTCAGCACTCCACCATGCCCATCACCCTTGCACAACTCAATGCCGCGGCGCCGGAAGAAGCAGCGCAGTTGCTGGACGGCCTGTACGAGCACTCGCCCTGGATCGCAGCGGCCGCACTGGCGCACCGCCCATTCAGCTCGTTCACGCAGCTCAAGCACCGCATGGCCTGCATCGCCAGCGAATCCGGCCGGGAGCAGCAGCTCAGGCTGATCCGAGCCCACCCTGAACTGGCGGGCAAGGCCATGATCAGCAAGACGCTCACCGCAGAGTCCACCCACGAGCAGGGCAAGGCGGGCCTGACCGACTGCACTGCTGAAGAATTTGCACGCATCCAGGAACTCAACGCCAGCTACAACGCGCGCTTTGGCTTCCCCTTCATCCTGGCGGTGCGCGGGCCGCGCGGCACAGGGCTTTCCAGGCGCGAGATCATCGACACCTTTGCCCGCCGCCTGAACAACCACCCGGACTTCGAACTCGCCGAAAGCCTGCGCAATATCCACCGCATCGCAGAGATGCGTGTGAACGACAAGTTCGGCGTGCAGCCCACGCTGGGTAACCTGGTGTGGGACTGGGAGGAAGCGCTGTCGCAACACAGCGACCCGGGCTTTGCCGAAAAGGGCCAACTCACCGTCACCTACCTCACCGACGCGCACCGCGCCTGCGCAGCCTACATCACACGGGAGATGAAAGCCTGCGGTTTTGACAGCGTGGAGACCGATGCCGTGGGCAACGTGGTGGGCATCTACAACGGCGCCACACCGGATGTAGAACGCCTGCTCACCGGCTCGCACTACGACACCGTGCGCAATGGCGGAAAGTACGACGGGCGGCTGGGCATCTTCACGCCCATGGCCTGCGTCAAGGAACTGTCCCGCACCGGCAAGCGCCTCCCGTTCGGCATTGAAGTGGTTGCCTTTTCAGAAGAAGAGGGCCAGCGCTACAAGGCCACCTTCCTTGGTTCTGGCGCACTCATCGGCCACTTCAACCCGGCCTGGCTGGACCAGAAAGACGTTGACGGCATGACCATGCGCGAGGCCATGCAACATGCGGGCCTTCCGGCCACGCTTGACGCCATTACCGCGCTCAAGCGCAAGCCAGCCGACTACCTCGGTTTTGTGGAAGTGCACATTGAGCAAGGCCCGGTGCTCAATGCGCTGGACCTGCCGCTGGGTATCGTCACTTCCATCAACGGCGGCGTGCGTTACCTGTGCGAGACCATCGGCATGGCCAGCCACGCCGGCACCACGCCGATGAACACGCGGCGCGACGCCGCCACGGCCGTGGCGGAACTGGCGCTGTATGTTGAAAAGCGCGCAGCGCAGGACGGCAACAGTGTGGGCACCATCGGCATCCTGAACGTTCCCGGCGGCTCCACCAACGTGGTGCCCGGCCGCTGCCAGTTCACGCTGGACCTGCGCGCGCCCACCGACACGCAGCGCGATGCCATGGTGGCGGACGTGTTGAATGAACTCAAGGCCCTTTGCGAGCGCCGCGGCATTCAGTACACGCTGGAAGAAACCATGCGCGCCGCCGCCGCACCCAGCGCACCGCTGTGGCAGCAGCGCTGGGAGACTGCCATAAGCGAGCTTGGCGTGCCCCTGTACCGCATGCCCAGCGGCGCCGGCCATGACGCCATGAAGCTGCATGAAGTCATGCCGCAGGCCATGCTGTTCGTGCGCGGCCAGAACTCCGGCATCAGCCACAACCCGCTGGAAAGCACCACCAATGACGATATCCAGCTGGGTGTCGAAGCCTTTCAGCACCTGCTGGACCAACTGGCACTGGAGCAAGCCAGCGCACCAACTCCCAGCCCCGCATGAGCCCCTACGAACAGCTTGACACCTGGATCGACGCGCACTTTGATGAAGAGGTGCGCTTCCTGCAAGAGCTCATCCGTGTGCCCACACCCACGCCGCCTGGCAACAACGCGCCGCATGCAGAGCGCACTGCCGAGCTGCTGAAGGCCTACGGTTTTGACGCAGAAAAATTCCCCGTCCCGCAAGCCGAGGTTGAAGCCTACGGGCTGGAATCCCTCACCAACCTGATCGTGCGGCGCAACTACGGCAGCGGCCTGACCATCGCCCTGAACGCCCATGGCGACGTGGTACCACCCGGTGAAGGCTGGACCAAAGACCCCTTCGGCGGCGAGATCGAAAACGGCAAGATCTACGGCCGTGCGGCCGCCGTGAGCAAAAGCGACTTTGCCACCTTCACCTTTGCCGTGCGCGCGCTTGAATCACTCAAGGCGCAACTCAAGGGCAGCGTCGAGCTGCACTTCACCTACGACGAAGAATTCGGCGGCGAGATGGGCCCCGGCTATTTGCTGCGCAACCAGCTCACCCATCCTGACCTCATGATTGCGGCGGGCTTCTCGTATGAAGTGGTCACGGCCCACAACGGTTGCCTGCAGATGGAAGTGACGGTGCACGGCAAGATGGCGCACGCCGCGATTCCGTCCAGCGGCATTGATGCGCTGCAGGGCGCAACAAAAATCCTGAATGCGCTCTATGCGCAAAACGAGTTGTACAAACAGGTCACGTCAAAGGTGGAAGGCATCAACCACCCCTACCTCAACGTCGGCCGTATTGAAGGCGGCACCAACACCAACGTGGTGCCGGGCAAGGTCAGCTTCAAACTCGACCGGCGGATGATCCCTGAAGAGAACCCGGTTGAGGTGGAAGCAAACATCCGCCAGGTGATCGCGCAGGCCGCCGCGCAGACAGAAGGCATCACCGTCAACATCAGGCGCCTGCTGCTGGCACGCAGCATGCAGCCCCTGCCGGGCAACAAGCCGCTGGTGGATGCGATCCAGAAACATGGCCTGCAGATCTTCGGCGAAAAAATCCCCGCCATGGGCACGCCGCTGTACACCGACGTGCGCTTGTACGCAGAGGCCGGCATCCCCGGCGTGATCTACGGCGCCGGGCCTCGCACGGTGCTTGAGTCGCATGCCAAGCGCGCGGACGAAAGGCTGGAGCTGCAGGACCTGCGGCGGGCCACCAAAGTGATTGCGCGGACCTTACACGACTTGCTGGGCCCGGCGGTTTAGTTTGTCATGGTTCAAGCGACGCGAGTGGGGTCTCATGCGGGGCCAAATCTGTTTCCTCCTTCGACTTACCAGGTTTGCCGATCGCCACGCGAAGTGGACAGCCATCCCCCAGCGCATCCCGGTAGATCCGGGTCGTTCCGGGTACGACGAGGGTCGTGGCGTGCCCGGCATCGTTGAGCACATTGGTCTGAATTACCAGAGCGGGCCGGCCACGTTTGCCAGGCTCCTCCTTGTGGGCCAGACGGCGCGCGAAAGGAAAGGCTGCGAGCCTGGGTTCGGCAGTATTCGCGCGGTCTCAAGGGGTAGGCAAACCCGTACGCCATGCCTGCACCATTCGCCAGCATACGGCGCTATAAACCTTCTACCGCTTAAGCTCTGATCGCCCCGCCATGACCCGCCCCCTCCGCATCGCCAACTGCTCCGGTTTTTTCGGTGACCGCCTGTCTGCCGCCAGGGAGATGGTCGAGGGCGGCGCGATTGATGTGCTCACCGGCGACTGGCTTGCCGAATTGACCATGCTGATCCTGGCGCGCATCAAAGCCAAGCGGCCGGAGAAGGGCTACGCCGACAGCTTTGTCGCGCAGATGGAGCAGGTC
>JACMQX010000208.1 GCA_014376765.1 Ramlibacter sp.
AAGCTGCGGTTGGGCGTGAAGGGCAACCACTGGTTGTCCATGTTGAATTCGGTGTAGGCCATGGGGTGTCCTTCGTAACACTGCAAAAACATCATTCTGGCACCGAGCTTCATGGCACTCAGTCCTGTCGCAAACTCAACGCAATATCACTGCAGGTGCAGCAGTCGCATGACAACCAGAGGATCAGCGTGCCCGTCTCACTAAAATAACGAACTTGCCAAGCCCCCTCATGCCGACCCCTGATGAATCACGCCTACATTCTTACCCTGTCCTGCCCCGACCGTCCGGGCATCGTTCACGCCGTCTCGGGCTTCCTGCTGGAGCGCGGCGGCAACATCGAAGAGGCGGCCCAGTACAACGACCATGACACCGGCCTGTTCTTCATGCGCGTGCAGTTTGGCTGTGACCAGCTCACCCATGAAGACCTGCAGCTGCAACTGAAGTTTTTTGCCGAGTCCTTCGGCATGAGCTGGAAACTGCACTCCACGGTGGCCGCGATGCGCACCGTGATCATGGTCAGCCGCGACGGGCATTGCCTGAACGACCTGCTTTTCCGCTGGAAGTCGGGCATGGTGCCGCTGGACGTGCGCGCCATCATCAGCAACCACCGCGACTTCTACCAGCTCGCGGCCAGCTACAACGTGCCCTTTCACCATATCCCGGTCACGGCCGCAACCAAGGCGCAGGTGGAAGCCCGGCAGCTGGAGGTCATCGAGGCCGAGGGCGCCGAGCTCGTCGTGCTGGCGCGTTACATGCAGATCCTGAGCGACACGATGTGCAAGTCCCTTGCTGGCCGCGCCATCAACATCCACCACAGCATGCTGCCCAGCTTCAAGGGCGCCAAGCCCTACTACCAGGCGCACGAGCGCGGCGTGAAGGTGATCGGCGCCACCGCCCACTACGTGACGGCCGACCTGGACGAAGGCCCGATCATCGAGCAGGACGTGACGCGGGTGGACCACAAAGACACAGTGGAGCACCTGACGGCGCGCGGCAAGGACACCGAGAGCCGGGTGCTGGCACGGGCCGTGAAGTGGCACAGCGAGCACCGGGTGCTACTGAACGGCCACAAGACAGTGATATTCAAGTAGCGATCATGCCCGCGCGCATCCCACCCATCCAATGCCTGCTGACCTTCGAGGCATTGGCAAGATTGCGCTCCGTCACCCAGGCTGCCGAAGAACTCTGCGTCACCCCCAGCGCCGTCAGCCACCGAGTCAAGCAGCTCGAGCAGATCATCGGCGCCAAGCTGTTTGGCCGCGCGGACTTCTCTCTCACCACAGACGGCAGCGAATACCTGGCCCATGTGCGTGAAGGCCTGGCCATCCTGGAGCGCTTCCCCGGCCAGGACGCGGTGCAGGGCAAGCGCAAGCTGCGCGTGGCGGTAACGCCAACTTTCTCGCGCTCCATCCTCATGCCCCGGCTGCGCGCCTTCATTGAGGCCTACCCGGAGATCGACCTCACCCTGCAGGTGTCCATTCCGTTGCTGGACGTGGTGGCCGAAGACGCCGACCTGCTGATCCGCTTTGGCACCGGCCGCTATGCCGATGTGGAGCACCTGTGCCTGATGACGGACGAGGTCACGCCCCTGGCCTCACCAGCGTACATCCGCGAGAACGGGCCGTTTGACACCATCGAGGAACTGCGGGACGCCAAGCTCATCAAAAGCCCGCTTGAGCCCTGGCGCACCTGGTTTCTGGCGCACGGCCTGGATGTGGTGGAGCCGGCTGACGGATCGTCCTTCAACGACATCGGCCTCATGTGCGACGCAGCCGCGCAGGGGCTGGGCATTGCCCTCGTGCGCCTCAAGCTCGGCCAGCCGTGGCTGGACAACGGGTCGCTGGCACGCATCTCACCGCGCAACGTGCCCAGCCCGCATGCGCACTACCTGTGCTGGCGCACCGGGGCGATGGACCGGTGGGAAGTGGCGGCTTTTGCGGAGTGGTTGAAGAAGTCGCTGGTTTAAGCGGGGAACAGGACTGCTGCACATGCCACAAGCCTCAGCTTTTCCCGGCTTGCACCTGCACAGCGGTCAGGACACAGTCTTTGCATGCAACGCAGCATCACCATCACTCGTAAATCCGCACTTGGCGACAAAGCTGCCTGCTGGCTTTTCCGCCCCGTTCAAGAACGTCTGGATGCGCTGGAGGAGTTGTGCAACGCCTACATCCAGAGTCTTCCCAATGCTGAACAGCGACTCTAAAGAGTTTGCACAGCGGCTGAACGAACACGAGGTTGTCTACCTCGTTATGGGCGGCGCAAAGGTTTGACCCTAGCCCGCGAAGGCCTGACTGAAATCCGCCACCAGGTCCGCCACATCCTCGATCCCCACCGAGATGCGGATCAGCGATTCAGCGATCCCCTGCTCGGCCCTGCGCGCGGGCCCCATCTCGAAGTAAATCGTCGGTGCCACGGCAATGCCCAGTGTGCGGTTGTCGCCAAGGTGGGTCGATGACACGACAAGGTCCAGCCGGTTGAGCAGGTCCAGGCTGTCGATGCCGGCCACTGGCTCAAAGGACAGCAGCCCGCCAAAACGCCCGCCAAACAGTTCGGCCGCCCGTGCATGTTGCGGGTGCGAAGCCAGGCCCGGGTAGTCGACCCGCTTGACTTGCGGTTGCCCGTCCAGAAACCGCGCCAGCGTCAAGGCATTGCTCCAGATGCGGTCCATCCGCAGCGCCAGCGTCTCGGAGCCGACGGCGATGTGGTGCGCCGCTTCGGGCGCGATGGTGCCGCCCATGTCGCGCAGGCCTTTCTTGCGAATCTGGTTAAGGCCCTGGGCAGCCGGCTTGAGGCTGCGGTAGCCCGCAAAGATGTTCGGGTAGCTCGCCCAGTCAAAAAGGCCCGTGTCGGTAATCGCGCCGCCCAGCGCATTGCCATGGCCGCAGATGTACTTGGTCAGCGAGTTCATCACCAGCCCCGCACCGACGCTCTTGGGGTTGAAGAGGGCAGGCGAGCCCATGGTGTTGTCCACGATGTACAGGATGCCGCGCTGTGCGCACAGCGTGCCGATACCCGCCAGATCCGCCACCTGCGTGCGCGGGTTGGCAATCGTCTCCAGGAACACGGCGCGGGTTTCCGGCTTCAAGGCCGCTTCCACTTGCGCGGCGTCTGTTGCATCCACATAGTCCACCGCCACGCCGTGTTGCGACAGGGTGTCCAGAAAGCTCGAGGTATTGCCGAACAGGTAACGGCTGGCCACGAGGTGGTCGCCTTCGCGCAGCAGCGAGAGCAGGGTGTGGCCAATGGCCGCCATGCCGGTGGCAAAGCAGACGGTGCCTATGCCCTGCTCCAGCGCGGTGATCTTGGCTTCCAGCGCGGCCGTGGTCGGGTTGCCGGAGCGGCCGTAGGTGTAGCCGGGCTTGGTGCCCTGAAAGGCAGCGACCAGGTCGCGTGAGTCGTTGTAGCCGTAGGCCACCGAGGGGTGAATGGGCTTGTGCAGGGCACCATGCTCGGTGCCAGAGCGGCGGTCGGAGTGCAGCAGTGTGGTGGTGATGCCGTTTTTGCGGGGGGTCGTCATGGTGCTGATCTTATTCAAGAGGGTGATTTTCATGCAGCGCTGCAAGAATATTCATACTCGGGCGGCTGGTTTCCCCCTAGAGTAACCCCATGAATGCGCCCACCACGCCCGAGCAACAGGCCCTGTTGCAAAAATCCGAACGCCAGGCCCAGGTTGTTGAAGCCTTGCTGGCGGTGCTGCCAGCCCACGCGCTGCTGTGGAACCGCGAGGACACCACGCCTTACGAATGCGACGGCCTGACCGCCTACCGGCAGCGCCCCATGTGCGTCGCCCTGCCCGAGACCCATGCGCAGGTGCAAGCCGTGCTCAAGGTCTGCCACCAGTTGCAGGTGCCGGTGGTGGCGCGCGGCGCGGGTACCGGCCTCTCGGGCGGTGCAATGCCCCATGGCCAGGGCGTGACGCTGTCGCTGGCCAAGTTCAACCGCATCCTGAAGATCGACGCCTTCAGCCGGACAGCGCTGGTGCAATGCGGCGTACGCAACCTGGCCATCAGCGAGGCCGCTGCGCCCTATGGCCTGTACTACGCGCCCGACCCGTCCAGCCAGATCGCCTGCACCATTGGCGGCAATGTGGCGGAAAACTCCGGCGGCGTGCATTGCCTCAAGTACGGCCTCACGTTGCACAACGTGCTGAAGGTGCGCGGCTTCACAGTAGAAGGCGAGGACGTGGAGTTTGGCGGCGACTCGCTCGATGCTCCGGGCCTGGACCTGCTGCCTGTCATTGTCGGCAGCGAGGGCATGCTGGCCATCACCACCGAGGTGACCGTCAAGCTCGTGCCCAAGCCGATGCTGGCGCGCTGCATCATGGCCAGCTTTGACGACATCCGCAAAGCGGGTGACGCGGTGGCCTCCGTGATTGCGGCGGGCATCATCCCGGCAGGTCTGGAGATGATGGACAAGCCGATGACGGCTGCCGTGGAAGACTTCGTCCACGCCGGTTACGACCTCACGGCTGAGGCCATCCTGCTGTGCGAGAGCGACGGCACGCCGGAAGAAGTGGAAGAAGAAATCGGCCGCATGAGCGAGGTGCTGCGCAACGGCGGCGCCACCGCCATTGCAGTCAGCTGCGATGAAGCCGAGCGGCTGCGCTTCTGGAGCGGGCGCAAGAATGCCTTTCCCGCCTCAGGCCGCATCAGCCCGGACTACATGTGCATGGACTCGACCATTCCGCGCAAGCGGGTGGCCGACATCCTGCTGGCGATCCAGGAGATGGAGAAAAAGTACGGCCTGAAGTGCGCCAACGTCTTTCATGCAGGCGACGGTAACCTGCACCCGCTGATCCTGTTCGATGCCAACGACCCCGACCAGCTGCACCGCTGCGAGCTGTTTGGCGCCGACATCCTGGAGACCAGCGTGGCCATGGGCGGCACGGTCACCGGCGAACATGGCGTGGGCGTGGAAAAGCTCAACTCCATGTGCGTGCAGTTCTCTGCAGCCGAGAACGAGCAGATGTTCGCCGTCAAGCGGGCTTTTGATCCGCGCGGCCTGCTCAACCCCGGCAAGGTGATTCCCACGCTGAATCGCTGCGCCGAATACGGCCGCATGCTGGTGCGCGGCGGGCAGATCTCGCACCCGGACCTGCCGCGGTTCTAGCCATGCAGATCCGCCGGGCCTGACCCCCATGCAAGGCTTGCGCGGCCTGGCCTGGTTGCTGGTCATGCAGTCGCTCGGTGAGCTGCTGTCGCGTGGCCTCAATCTCCCGTTTCCCGGGCCGGTGGTGGGCATGATGCTGCTGCTCGCAGCCCTGGCCAGCCCGCAAGTTCGCGAGCCGGTCGCCGCTTGCGCGGACTTTTTGCTGTCGCACCTTTCGCTGCTTTTTGTACCGGTCGGGGTGGGTGTCATGACACACCTGTCCTTGCTGGACCAATACGGCATTCGCATCCTGGCGGTCATCGTGCTGTCCACCTGGGCGGGCCTGGCCGTGACGGTACTGGCCCTGCGGCTAATGTCGCGCCACGACGCGAAGGAAGCTGATGCCAAAGTTCGTTGAGCTGTGGATTTACCTGTCGGCCACGCCGTTGTTCGGCTTGACCGCGACGCTGGCGGTGTACGTCCTTGCGCAGGCCGCCTACGCGCGCCTGAACCAGGCGGCCTGGGCCAACCCCGTGCTGTGGACGGTGGTGCTGCTGGCCTGTGCACTGCTGGCCAGTGGCGTGTCCTACCCTACTTACTTCGCCGGTGCGCAGTTCATCCATTTCCTGCTTGGACCGGCAGTGGTGGCTTTGGCCTGGCCGCTGTGGCTGCGGCGCGATGAATTGCGCCGCAGATGGGGCCGGTTACTCATTGCCGCGCTGGTGGGCGGCGCAGCGGCCAGCCTGTCTGCCGTCGCGCTGGGCTGGGCCCTCGGCCTGCCGCAGGATGTGCTGCTGTCGCTCGCACCCAAGTCAGTCACCGCGCCGGTGGCGATGGGCGTGGCTGAAAAGATTGGCGGCATCCCGGCACTGTCAGCCGTGTTCGCGGTGTTGACGGGCCTGGTGGGGGCGCTCAGCGGCAAGTACCTGTTCCAGTGCCTGCGCATCCCGGTCGACGCCAGCGGCTGGATGGCGCGCGGTTTTGCGCTGGGCACGGCCGCGCACGGCATCGGCGCTGCCCGGGCCCTCCAGGTCAATGCCGATGCTGGCGCTTATGCCGGCCTGGCGCTGGGGTTGCAGGTCGTGCTGGCATCGCTGTTGATGCCGTTGGTGGTGGCCTGGCTGCGATGAGGCAGGCAGGAATGGGCGAGCAAAGCGCTTGAGCGTTACCAGCTGTCCACCATGGCGCCGTCAGGCCTGGCCACGAGCTTGGCGCCGGCCAGGCCTGCGATGAGCCAGCCGCGCGTGTCAGCAGGAGCTATCACCGCATCAATCTCCAGCGTGGCCGCCATGTTGAGGGCACTGCCGCTGGCGTACTGCCGGGCCACCAACCCGTCATACAGCGCCTGCCGCGCCGGGCCTTCAGCTTCTGCGTGCAGCTCCTTGCGATAGCCCAGCTTCACCGCACCCTCCAGCCCCATGGCGCCAAACTCCCCGGTCGGCCAGGCGACGTTGAACACAGGCTCATGAAAACCACCGGCCGTCATCGCCATGGCGCCCAGGCCGTAGCCCTTGCGTAGCACGATGCTGAAAAACGGCACGCGCAGGTGCGCCGCCGCAATGAACATGCGGCTCACGTGGCGTACCTGCGCCTGCGCTTCCACGTCGGGCCCGACCATGAAGCCAGGGGTATCCACGAAGCTCACCAGCGGCAGGCCGTGCACATTGCACAGCTGCATGAAGCGGGCGGCCTTGTCGGCAGCGTCTGCATCAATGGCGCCGCCCAGGTGCAGCGGGTTGTTGGCCAGTAGCCCCACCGGCCGGCCGCCAATGCGGGCCAGGGCGGTGTGGATGCCCCGGCCGAATCCCGCGCGCAGCGCCATCAGGCTGCCCGCGTCGGCGATGCCGCTGAGCACGGCACGGGTGTCGTAGACGCGCAGCCGGTTCTCGGGCACCACATCGCGCAGGGCCTGCGGGTCGGGGGCGCTGAAGTGACTGACCGGGCCCTGAAAAAACGAGAGGTAATGCCGCGCCGCAGCCGCAGCTTCCAGCTCGTCATCCACCAGCACGTCAATCACGCCATTGCCGTGCTGCACATCCGACGGGCCAATCTCTTCCGGTTTGAAAACGCCCAGCCCGCCGCCTTCCACCATGGCCGGGCCGCCCATGCCGATGTTGCTGCCACGCGTGGCAATGATCACGTCGCAGCAGCCCAGCAATGCGGCGTTGCCCGCAAAGCAGCGGCCCGCCGCGATGCCGACCACGGCTACCCGCCCATTGAGCCGCGCGAAGCTGGCGAAGGTACGCACATGCAGGCCGGCCACGACCGGCATGTCAGTGTCGCCCGGCCTCCCGCCACCGCCTTCGGCAAACAGCACGACAGGCAGCTTCTGCGCCAGCGCAATGCCCAGCATACGGTCGGTCTTCTGGTGGTTGCGCATGCCTTGCGTGCCGGCCAGCACGGTGGCGTCGTAAGCCATGACGACGCAGCGCGAAGCCGGGTCACCCACCTGCGCGCCGTTGATGGTGCCGATGCCGGTGACCATGCCGTCAGCCGGCGTGTTGAGGGCGAGGTCCTCTGCGCTGCGGCGGCTGTGCTGCGCGGCGACGGCAAGCGCGCCATATTCAAGGAAGCTGCCCTCGTCACACAAAGCGGCGATGTTCTCGCGAGCGGTACGCAGGCCGAGCGCGTGACGTTTGGCCACGGCTGCGGCGCGGTTGACGTCCTGCGTGGGTGCGTGGCGCTCGCGCATGAGGCGAAGGTCGTCGCGGATGGATGGCGCTGCGGCCGAAACGGATGAGGACGGCGTCCCGGTTGGTGAGTCGAGAGCTGCAGTCCTGATGACGGGTGGAGAGTCCGGCACAGCGTCCAGCACCGCCAGAACCGCTCCTTCATCGACTGTCTCGTCCACCGCAAAAAACAACTCCCTCACCCGGCCATTCGATGCCGCCCTCACCTCGTGCTCCATCTTCATGGCTTCCAGGATGAGCAGCACATCGCCCGCATGCACCACGGCGCCGGCTACGACGTTCCATTCAACGATGCGGGCTTGGAGAGGGGAGCGGAGTTCTGTCATGCGGGACATTCTTGCACCACAATTGTCCGCATGCCTACACCCGTTCCCCTCATCGAACTCACCCGCGGCCAGACACTGGAAAACCAGCACTTTGGCGCTGTCGCCGTCGTCAACGCACAGGGCAGCCTGCTCGCCAGCGTGGGCGACCCACAGCATCTGGTCTTCAGCCGCTCCACGCTCAAGCCGTTCCAGGCACTGCCCTTCATGCAGGGAGGCGGCCCCGCTTACTTTGGCATGGCCAGCGAACAGCTGGCCATGCTGTGCGCCAGCCACAGCGGCGAGCCCATGCATGTGGCGCAGGTGCAAACCATGCTGGACAAGGCAGGGCTTGATCATGAAACGCTGGGCTGCGGCTGCCATGTGCCCTACTTTGTTGAGCATGGCGTAAGTGCTGGGTCCGGCGCGTATGACGAGCGCCACCACAACTGCAGCGGCAAGCACACCGGTTTTCTGGCCTATTGCGTGCAGCACGGACTGCCGCTGGCCGGCTACCTGGAGCCCGCGCACCCCTTGCAGCAAGCGGTACGCGGCTGCGTGGCCAAGGCCGCCGGGTTGCAGGAGGCCGATCTCAAGCTGGGCATCGATGGTTGCTCGGCGCCCAACTTCGCCATGCCGCTCAGCGCGCTGACGCAGGCCTATGCCCGGCTGGCCGCCGTGCGCGAGGACGACGAGTTCGGCCAGAGCTTTGCGCAGCTGTCCTCAGCCATGTCAATGCACCCGCAGCTGGTGAGCGGCACGTACCGCAACGACGAGGCCTTCATGCGCGCAGGCCGGGGCGACTGGGTCACCAAGGTGGGGGCAGACGGCGTCCAGGCCGTGGCCAGCCGCAGCCGGGGCGAGGCTTTTGCCATCAAGATTTCTGACGGCAGCAAGCCCGCGCTGTTCGCCGCCACGGTGGAGGTGCTGGAACAACTCGGCTGGCTGGACGATGCCCAGCGCGCAGCGCTGGCACCCTGGCGCGCGCAGGACATCGTGAGCATCCGCGGTGACAAGGTCGGTGAGCGGCTGCCGGTGTTCAGGCTGCGGACCCAGGCGCACTAGCCAGCAGCGCTACATTCCCTCCCGCAGCGGTGGTATTCACGGTGACGGTTTGTTCAGCGCAAAACCGGTACAGGTAATGGGGCCCGCCAGCCTTGGGCCCGGTGCCACTCAAGCCTTCGCCGCCAAAAGGCTGCACGCCCACCACCGCGCCAATCATGTTTCGGTTGATGTAGACATTGCCCACCTGCGCGCGCGCCGCCAGCGAGCGGGCCCGGCTGTCAATTCGCGTCTGGATGCCCAGCGTGAGGCCATAGCCCAGCGCGTTGATGGCGTCGATCACCGCATGCGGGTCACCGCGCCAGCGAACGATGTGCAGGACCGGGCCGAAGATTTCCTGGCTGACCTCGGCGATGGCGTTGACCTCAAAAGCTTGTGGCGCGATCAGGTGGCGAACCGCGTCGGCACTCTGCTGCGCAGACGGACCGCAGTCCACAGCCTTGCTGCGCAGCCGTTGAAGGTGCGCCTCAATGCCGTCAAACGCTTCACCATCAATCACCGGCCCGACGTCTGTCGCAAGGCTCGCCGGGTCGCCCACCGCCAGTTCACGCGCGGCGCCGCGCACCATCTCCATCACCCCATCGGCAATCGCTTCATGCACGCAAAGCAGCCGCAGCGCCGAGCAGCGCTGGCCGGCAGATCGGAAGGCGCTTTGCATCACTGCGTCAGCCACCTGCTCGGGCAGCGCGGTGGAGTCCACCACCATGGCGTTGATGCCGCCGGTCTCGGCAATCAGCGGGACGATGGGGCCGTCCTTGGCCGCCAGAGCGCGGTGGATGATGCGGGCCACCTGGGTCGAGCCGGTGAACACCACGCCTGCGATGCCGGCGTGCGCCACCAACGCGGCGCCCACTGACTCGCCGGGCCCGTGCATGAGCTGCAGCGCGTCTTCCGGCACGCCTGCCTCATGCAGCAGGCGAACAGCTTCCAGCGCCACACCGGGCGTCTGTTCAGCCGGCTTGGCCAGCACCGTATTGCCGGTGGCCAGCGCGGCTGCCACCTGGCCCATGAAGATGGCCAGCGGAAAGTTCCAGGGGCTGATGCAGACCCACGCGCCGCGCGCGGTCAGCCGCAATTCATTGCTCTCGCCGGTAACGCCCGGGGCCGTGGCGCCGGGCAAACTCACCGGCGCCATGATGCGTTCCGCTTCATTGGCGTAGTAGCGCAGGAAGTCCACCGCCTCCCGCACCTCGGACACCGTGTCGCCCCAGGTCTTGAACGCCTCCTTGACCAGCAGCGCGCAAAAGTGCGGCAGCCGCAGCTCCAGCGCATCGGCCGCGCGCCGCAATATGTCGGCCCGTTCAAAGGCACTGCGGGCGCTCCAGCTGCGGCCGGCAACGCGTGAACGAGTCACTGCCGCATCGCAGGCGGCCACATCGAATAATGGCACCGCAGGGACGTCGGTCTGCGCATGCGCAGTGATCAAGGGCGCGCGCATCGACTCCACCGCCAGGTCCAGCCCCGCGCTGTTCCTGCGGCCGGGGCCGTAAACCTCCAGCGGCAAGGGCAATGACGGCGCGTGCGCCACATGCAGCGGCGAGACCAGCAAGGTGTCCATGCCAACCGATTCATCCGCCAGTTGGTGGACGAAGGATGAGTTGGCACCGTTTTCAAGCAGCCGCCGCACCAGGTAAGCCAGCAGGTCGCGGTGAGCGCCGACTGGTGCGTAGACGCGGCAGGCAATGCCGGGGTGCTTCAGCACTTCGCGGTAGATGCCCTCGCCCATGCCATGCAGGCGCTGCAGTTCAAAGCGCGCCCCGGTCTCGCTGCCTTGGGGTCCCGCCATCTGCAGGATCGCCGCAATGGTGGCCGCGTTGTGCGTGGCGAACTGCGGGTAGATCGCGTCGGGCGCAGCCAGCATGGCGCGGGCGCAGGCGAGGTAAGACAGATCGGTGTGGTGCTTGTACGTGAACACGGGGTAAGCCGGCAAACCCATTTCCTGGGCGCGCTTGATTTCTGCGTCCCAGTAAGCGCCCTTGACCAAACGGCACATCAGCCGCAACCGGTAACGCCGCGCCAGTTCCGTGACATGCCCGATCAGCTCCAGCGCGCGGCTCTGATAAGCCTGCAGGGCGAGACCAAAACCATCCCACGAGGCCCTGCCGGTTGTCAGCGCCCACTGAGGCTGGTGCTGCGCCACGCGCGCGGCCAGCGCCTCGAACACGTCCAGCGACAACTCCAGCCGGTCCACCTCTTCCGCGTCGATGGTGAGGTTGATGTTGGCCAGCGCCGCCTGTTCGCACAGCACCCACACACGGGGCACCAGCTCGGCCATCACGCGTTCGCGCTGGGTGTATTCATAGCGCGGATGCAGCGCGCTCAGCTTGATGGAGATGCCGTCGTTCAACTCATTGGGCCCGCTGCGCTGCGCCTGCGCGGCGATGGCGGCTATCGCCTGGCTGTAGCTGGCCAGGTAGCGCTGCGCATCCGCCTCGGTGCGCGCGCCCTCGCCCAGCATGTCGTAGCTGAAGCGCAGGCCCGTCACGCGCCTGCGTGCAGCGTCGGCCTCGTCCATCGCCTCGTGGATGGTCTGGCCCAGCACGAACTGGCGGCCCAGCAGCTGGACGGCCCGCAGCGTTGCCGCCACCACCGTACGGGCGCCGAGCCTGGCCATGAGGCCAGGGGCTGCCGCGCCCCGTCCAGAGCCGTCGTCCGCCAGCGGAAGGAAATATTTGGACAAAGCAATGGCCGAGGACGACAGCCGCGCCAGCGCAGAATCGGCCGCACTTTCAAAGTCGGCGCGGCCCAGCTGGTCGGCTGTGAGGGCGATGGCGGTTTCCGCGTCCGGCACCCGCAGCAAGGCCTCGGCCAGGCGCATCAGGGCCAGGCCCTCGGCACTCGAGATGGGGTATTCCTTGAGCAGGCTCTCCATGGCCCAGAAGGGCGGCGGGTTGTCTCGCACCGCCTGCACCCAGGGCGTGGCCACCTGCGCCGCAGCGGGCCAATCCAGCACGCCGTGCAAGCTGGCCAGCCGCTTAGTGATCAGTGGCAGCTCAGGGCGATAGGGGAAGGGGAGGCGGTCGGGCATGGCAGGCTTTCACGGAAGAAGTGGATGCCGCCATGGTCGCAAATCGGCGGGTGGATGTCGCGTCTGGCGTCACAATGATTTCTTTTTCCAAACGAGGAGCCACCATGAAGCTTGTCCACTTTCTGGCTGCCGCCCTGCTGGCCGCCTGTAGCCTGGGCGCCAGCGCCCAGTCCATGAAGCCCGGTCTCTGGGAAATCAGCAACAAGATGGGCGGCTCGCCCGAGATGGACCAGGCCATGGCCCAGATGCAGTCCCAGATGGCCAGCATGTCGCCGGAGCAGCGCAAGATGATGCAGGAGATGATGGCAAGGAACGGTGTGAGCATGGGCGCCGGGGCCGGCGGCGGCATGACCGCCAAGGTCTGCATGACCAAAGAAATGGTCGACCGCAAGGAATTTCCCCAGCAACAAGGCGACTGCAAGCAAACCGTCTCGCCCATGACGGGCAACACCATGAAGTTCAGCTTCGTCTGCACCCAGCCGCCTTCCAGTGGTGATGGCCAGGTCACCTTCGTGAGCAGCGAGGCCTACACCATGCGCATGAACGCCACCTCCAGCCCGCGCGGCAAGCCGGAGAAGATGACGATGGATTCGACGGGAAAGTTTGTGTCTGCCGACTGCGGGGCGATCAAGCCGATTGCGATACCGAAGAAATAAGGGCACCTGTCATTGCGGGCCTGACCCGCAATCCATGCAGGCGTTGAAGTCGCACCCCTTCAGGCGCGGCATGGATCCCGGATCAAATCCGGGATGACACCATTTTTCTATCGGCCGCCAAAAATAGCTGTTCCGATGCGGACCATGGTGCTGCCGGCGTGAATGGCGGCCTCCAGGTCGGCCGTCATGCCCATCGACAGCGTGTCCACATCCAGCCCCGCCGACTGCATCTCTTCAAACAGGTCGCGGGCCTTGGCATGCACCGCCCTTTGCGCCCCGAAGTCGTCCTGCGGCTCGGGGATGGTCATGATGCCGCGCAGCCGCAGGCGCGGCATGCGGCTGACGGCAAGCGCCAGGGCCAGGGCCTCCTGCGGGGTAACGCCTGACTTGGCGCCGCCCCCGTCAATGTTCACCTGAATGCAGACATTCAGGGGGCCCAGGTGCTCGGGCCGCTGCTCATCGAGCCGTTGGGCAATCTTGAGCCGGTCCACCGAATGCGCCCAGCCAAAGTTTTCAGCCACGAGGCGGGTCTTGTTACTCTGGATCGGGCCGATGCAATGCCACTGCAGGTCAAGCTCCTGCAGCAGCGCGATCTTCTCGACCGCTTCCTGGATGTAATTCTCGCCAAAAGCCAGCTGCCCGGCGGCGTGCGCCTCGCGCACCGCTTCGGGGCCGAAAGTCTTGGAGACAGCCAGCAGGGTGACGTCCCCGGCGCGGCGCCCCGCCTCGGCGCAGGCGGCAGCGATGCGCGCGTGAACACGCTGGAGCTTGTCACCAATCATGGTCATAATCATTCCAAGCGTACCAAAACAAACGAGGGAATTGTGGACATCACCCAACTGCTCGCGTTCAGCGTCAAGAACAAGGCCTCGGACCTGCACCTCTCTGCCGGCCTGCCACCGATGATCCGCGTCCATGGCGACGTGCGCCGCATCAACGTCGATGCGCTGGATCACAAGGCCGTGCACGGCATGGTCTACGACATCATGAACGACACCCAGCGCAAGAACTACGAAGAGTTCCTGGAAGTCGATTTCTCGTTTGAAATTGAAGGGTTGGCCCGCTTTCGCGTCAACGCCTTCAACCAGAACCGTGGCGCCGGCGCCGTGTTCCGGACGATTCCTTCCAAGATCCTGACGCTCGAGCAGCTCAACGCCCCCAAGATCCTCGCCGACCTGGCCATGAAACCTCGCGGCATGGTGCTGGTCACCGGCCCCACCGGCTCGGGCAAGTCCACCACCCTGGCTGCCATGGTCAACTACCTCAATGAGTCGGAATACGGTCACATCCTTACGGTGGAAGACCCGATCGAGTTCGTCCATGAATCCAAGAAGTGCCTGATCAACCAGCGCGAGGTCGGCCCGCACACGCTGTCCTTCAATGCCGCCCTGAAGTCCGCCCTGCGGGAAGACCCGGACGCCATCCTGGTGGGCGAAATGCGCGACCTGGAAACCATCCGCCTGGCCATGACCGCCGCTGAAACCGGCCACTTGGTGTTCGGCACGCTGCACACCTCCAGCGCCGCCAAGACCATCGACCGGATCATTGACGTATTCCCCGCTGAAGAAAAAGACATGATCCGCGCGATGTTGTCGGAGTCGCTGCAGGCGGTGATCTCGCAGACGCTGTGCAAGACCAAGGACGGCACCGGCCGCGTCGCCGCGCACGAGATCATGCTGGGCACAAGCGCCATCCGCAACCTGATCCGCGAGGCCAAGGTGGCTCAGATGTATTCCTCCATCCAGACCGGCAACAGCGTGGGTATGCAGACGCTGGACCAGAACCTCACTGACCTGGTCAAGCGCAACGTGATCAGCCCGGCTGAAGCGCGCGGCAAGGCCAAGATCCCGGAAAACTTCCCCGGCTAGTCGCATGAGCAAAGCTGTTTCACCCATCACCCTGCGCCCGGCGCCAGCCGTCTGCCTCAACACCCTTGACCAGACATGAAGGGCATTCTCGGTCTCCTTAAACGCGCCATGCCTGTCAAGCCCGGCGAAGACACCGAAGAAGCCTTTGACTCGCTGCTGTTCACCACCGCCATGGCCGAGCAAGGCCTGGACCCTGCATCCCTGATGCCATGGGAGGCGCGCGCCACCGAGATCGGCGCCAAACGCCTGTCGCCTACGCGTGGCAACAAGCTGCTGCAGGCCCTGTGGAGCAAGGACAAGTACATGGGCCGGCTGTCGGCCGAAGCCATCTCCCGGCTGGAAAAGTTTTTTGAATTTGCCACTGTGCCTGCCGATCGCGACATCATCCGCCAGGACGAGTACGGCAACTTCATGATCGTCCTGCTCACCGGCTCCATCGCGGTGGACCGCACCCACCCCTGGGGCGAGCAGCTGCGCCTGACTGAAGCGCGCCCGGGCGACATTCTGGGCGAAATGTCGCTGTTGGACAGCGGCTTGCGTTTTTCGATGTGCGCCACGCTGGCCGAATGCGAAATTGCAGTGCTCAGCGCTGAAGCGCTTGACGAGATGATGAGTGAAGACCCGGCCTTGGCCGCCAGCATGATCGCGCTGCTGGCCCGCCGCCTGTCGATGCGGCTTCGCGTTGTCAGTGCCCGCCTTTCAGACAAGCCCACTTCAACGCAACCGCCGACAACGCAACCGCAGTAACAAGGACACGTAATGGAACGCGACCAGGCCAGTAAATTCATCAACGATTTGTTGAAGCTGATGATCAGCCGCAATGGCAGCGACCTGTTCATCACAGGCGACTTTCCGCCCGCCATGAAGGTGGACGGAAAGGTCACCAAGGTGTCGCCCCAGCCGCTCAACGCCGGCCACACGCTGGCGCTGGCGCGCTCGATCATGAACGACAAGCAGGCAGCCGAGTTTGAGCGCACCAAGGAGTGCAACTTTGCCGTGTCGCCCCCGGGTATCGGGCGCTTTCGTGTCAATGCGTTTGTGCAGCAGGGCAAGGTCGGCATGGTCATGCGGACGATTCCCGCGATCCTGCCCACGATTGACGGCTTGGGCGTGCCGCAGATCCTGAAGGACGTGGTCATGTCCAAGCGCGGCCTGTGCATCCTGGTGGGCGCGACCGGCTCGGGCAAGTCCACCACGCTGGCCGCCATGATGGACTGGCGCAATGAAAACTCCTACGGCCACATCATCACCATCGAGGACCCGGTGGAGTTCGTCCACCCGCACAAAAACTGTGTGGTGACGCAGCGCGAAGTGGGGCTGGACACCGACAGCTGGGAAGCGGCCCTCAAGAACACCCTGCGTCAGGCACCCGACGTGATCCTGATGGGCGAGATCCGCGACCGCGAGACCATGGAGCATGCCGTGGCCTTTGCCGAAACCGGCCACCTGTGCATGGCCACGCTGCACGCCAACAGTGCCAACCAGGCGCTGGACCGGGTGATCAACTTCTTCCCCGAAGAGCGCCGCGCGCAGCTGCTGATGGACCTGTCGCTCAACCTCAAGGCCCTGATCTCCCAGCGCCTGGTGCCCAAGCAGGACGGCAAGGGCCGGCAGGCGGCGGTCGAGATTATGCTGAACACGCCGCTCATTTCCGACATGATCTTCAAGGGCGAAGTCTCCGAGATCAAGGAGATCATGAAGAAGAGCCGCAACCTGGGCATGCAGACCTTCGACCAGGCGTTGTTTGACGCCTTTGAGGCCAATGTCATCAGCTATGAGGACGCGCTGCGCAATGCCGACTCGGTCAACGACCTGCGCCTGCAGATCAAGCTGAATTCACAGCGCGCCAAGACGCAGGACCTGTCCGCTGGAACCGAGCACTTGGCTATTGTTTAAAAAAGAATCGTTTGATCAAAGAAGTATGAGCAGCACCAACCCCAAATCCTACGAACCCTCTTCCTCCCGCAAAGTCGCCTTCATCGGCCTGGGCGTCATGGGCTACCCGATGGCCGGGCACCTGGCACTGGCCGGGCACCAGGTCACCGCCTACAACCGCAGCGCCGCGAAATCGTCCGCATGGGCTGCTGAATTCAAGGGACAGTCCGCTCCGACACCCCGCCAGGCAGCAGCCGGCGCCGACATTGTGTTTTGCTGCGTCGGCAATGATGACGACCTGCGCTCGGTGGTGCTGGGCGAGGACGGCGCGCTTGCCGGCATGAAGCCCGGCGCGATTTTTGTGGACCACACCACGGCGTCGGCTGATGTCGCACGCGAGCTCTCGACAGCGGCCCGCGCCAAGGGCCTGCAGTTCATCGACGCGCCTGTTTCAGGCGGCCAGGCCGGCGCGCAAAACGGCATGCTCACCGTGATGTGCGGTGGCGACGCCACGGCGTTTGAAGCGGTCAAGCCGACGGCCATGGCTTTTTCCCGCGCCTTCACGCTGCTGGGCGAAAGCGGCGCCGGGCAACTGGCCAAGATGGTCAACCAGATCTGCATCGCCGGGCTCGTTCAAGGCCTTTCTGAAGCGATTGCTTTTGGCCAGAAAGCGGGCTTGGACATGGCGCAGGTGCTTGACGTGATCGGCAAGGGCGCAGCGCAAAGCTGGCAGATGGACAACCGCGGCAAGACCATGGTTGACGGCAAGTTCGAGTTCGGCTTTGCCGTTGACTGGATGCGCAAGGACCTGGGCCTGGTGCTTGACGAAGGCCGCCGCAACGGCGCCAAACTGCCGGTGACGGCGTTGGTGGACCAGTTCTATGGCGATGTGCAGACCATGGGCGGCAATCGCTGGGATACGTCCAGCCTGATCAAACGCCTGAAGTAAAGAAATCAGGACTTGCCTGGAGCCGGGAGCATCTGCTTGAGCTCTTCTTCCGTGATCAACTCCAGAATCCGCACCACCCGCTGCACCCCGCCCACGCTGCGCGTGATGGCAGTTGCGCGTTCTGCCTCGCGCGTCGTGACGCGCCCCATCAGGTAGACCACACCCCGCTCCGTCACCACCTTGAAGGCGTTGGCGTACAGGTCTTTCGCGTCCACCAGCGACGCCTTGACCTTGCCGGTGACCAGCGCATCCGACGAGCGCTGGGGCAGCGTCGTGTTGCCCAGCACGGCCAGCTCGTTGAGGGTGGAGCGAACGTTGGGCACACGTGAGACCAGCGCCTCCACGGCCTGCTTCTCCTGCTCGGTGGGCACTTCACCCGTCAGGAGCACCTGGCGGTTGTAGCTGGTGATGTTGATGTGGACGCGCTCAACGAAAGCCTCGCGCACCCGGCTGGAGGCACGCAGTTCGATGCCTTCGTCTTCAATCTGTGCGCCCGAGGTGCGGCGGTCTGTGGCGGCCATGCCGGTCATCACCGCGCCGCCGGCCAGCAGCGGGATACAGCCGGGCAAGGTGGCGGCCAACGCTGCGAAGCTGAGCGCTGCGAATGCGATTCGCAGCGGCTGGCGCAGGGCGGGGCGCAGGGGCTGGGCGGGGTTCATGTGGGTGTCTCCTGTTCGCCAAGTAGCTGGGCATCCACACCGTCGCAGATGCAGTGGATGGCCAGGATGTGTACTTCCTGGATGCGGGCGGTGCGGTCGTGGGGCACGCAGATGTGCACATCCGTCTCGCGCAGTGCATGGGTCATCTTGCCGCCGCCCTTGCCGGTGAGTGCCACGACGGTCATTTCACGCTCATGTGCCGCTTCAATGGCGGCCAGCACATTGGCCGAGTTGCCGCTGGTGGACAGCGCCAGCAGCACGTCGCCGGCCTGGCCGAGCGCGCGCACCTGCTTGGAGAAAATGACGTTGAAGTCGTAGTCGTTGGCAATGGCGGTCAGGATGGAACTGTCGGTCGTGAGCGCAATGGCGCCCAGCTCGGGCCGTTCACGCTCGAAGCGGCCGACAAATTCTGCCGAAAAATGCTGCGCATCAGCGGCTGAGCCGCCGTTGCCGCAGGCCAGGACCTTGCCACCGCTGGTCACGCAAGCGAGGATGGCCTGCACGGCCGCTGCGATGGGTTTGCTCAGGACTTGCGCAGCCTGGTATTTCAGGTCGGCGCTGTCGATGAAGTGCTGTTGGATTCGTTGCTCTAGCATGATCATTCCATGATACCTGCTGGGGTGTGGCCCACACCCCAGCAACCCGCAAAGTGCCGGGATGCATCCGGAATTGCCGGGACTTACTTGTCGGAACTTACCTGTGCTTGGGGTCCAGCGCATCGCGCAGGCCATCGCCCAGCAGGTTGAAAGAAAGTACCAGCAGGAAGATCGACAGGCCTGGCCACACCGCCATCCAGGGCGCGTTGTCAACAAAGTTCTTGGCGGTGTTCAGCATGCTGCCCCAGCTTGGCGCAGGCGGCTGCTGGCCAAGACCGAGAAAAGACAGACTGGCCTCGGCAATGATTGCGGCGGCAATGGCAAGCGACGCCTGCACGATCAGCGGCGGCAGCACGTTGGGCAGGATATGCCGCAGCGCGATCCGCCAGTGCGGGTTGCCCACAGCGCGGGCCGCCTCGACAAAATCTTCCACCTTCACCGCCAGCACCTGCGCCCTTGTGAGGCGGATGAACACCGGCGTGGCCGATACGCCAATGGCAATCATCGCGTTGGTCAGTGAGGGGCCGAGAAAGGCCGCCAGCGCGATCGCCAGAATCAGAAACGGCACGGCCAGCATGGAGTCCGTGAAGCGCGAGATCGCTGCGTCTGTCCAGCCACCCACATAGGCTGCCAGCAGACCGACAGGCACGCCCAAGGCCATTGAAATGAAGACCGACACCAGCCCGGCCAGCAGCGAGGCACGCGCACCCCAGATCACGCGTGAAAGGACGTCGCGGCCGATATCGTCGGTGCCGAACCAGTACTCGGCGCTAGGCGGTTTGCGGACAGCGCTCCAGCTGGTGGCAATCGGGTCATACGGGGCGATCCACGGCGCAAACACGGCGAGCAGCACAAAGATCACCACAATGACAAGGCCCAACATGGCGCCGCGCCGGCGCATGAGGCGGCGCAGCGCCCGCCGGGCCGGCGTCGCCTCGCGCGGGGCGATGGCAGGAACCACAGGAGACACAGGAAGCACGGCGCTCATGGTCAACCCCTCAGCCGTGGGTTGACCACGAAGTAGGCCAGGTCGGCCAGCAGGTTGAGCAGGATGTAGACGCTCGAAGTGAACAGCACCACGCCCTGCACCACGGCGTAGTCACGGTTGAAGACGGCGTCCACAATCAATTTGCCGAAGCCCGGGATCGAAAACACCTGCTCGGTCAGCACGGCGCCCGACAGCAGCGTGCCGAATTCCAGCGCGCCCAGCGTGATGATGGGCGTCAGCGCATTGCGCAGGGCATGTTTGAGCACCACGGTGCGCTCTTTCAGGCCCTTGGCCCTGGCGGTACGCACGTAGTCGGCGTTGAGCACTTGCAGCATTGCGCTGCGGGTGTGGCGCATCAGTACCGCGGCAATTGCATTGCCCAGCACAAAGGCCGGCATGATCATCGCTGCCAGGTTGGCCTTCAGGTCTTCAAAGGGGCTGATGTAGCCAGACGCCGGGAGCCAGCCCAGCGACACGGAGAACACCAGGATCATCAAGATACCCAACCAGAAATTGGGTGTTGACAGCCCCCACAGCGCCACCATGTTGGCCAGGTAGTCCCACACCGTGTCCTTGCCCACAGCCGAGACGATGCCGGCCGGAATGCCGATCAGCAGTGCAATCACCATTGCCATGCCGGCCAGTTGCAGCGTGACCGGCAGCTTTTCCTTGATGAGGCCCAGCACCGGTTGCTGGATGCGCAGCGACTCGCCCAGATCACCGTGGGCCACGCCTGAAATCCAGTAGGCGTAGCGCATGGGCAGCGGCTCGTCCAGGTGCATCTTTTTCTGCAGGTAGGCAATCACGTCCGGGTCCTGGTTTTCACCCGCCAGGATCACCGCAGGATCGCCGGGCAGCAGTTGCTGCAGCCCGAAGATGATGATCGTCACAAAGAAGATCGTCGGAATGATGGCGGCTAGCCGCCTGAGCAGGTACTGAAGCATGGTCCTTACATCTTCAGTCCCTGGACCCGCACCAGGCCGTCAGGGATGGTGCGCATCCCCTTGAGCTTGCTGGTGTAGGCCCACAGCCAGTTGCGGTGGTAGAGATAGATGAGGGGGCGCTCTTTTTCAACTTCGGCTGCCAGCGTGGCGAAGACCTTGATGCGGCCCGAGGTGTCCAGCGTGTTGCGCGAACGGGTCAACAGATCGTCCCACTGTGGCCGGCATTCACCGCTGTAGTTCAGCGGCTGTTTGCAGCCGTAGAAGCTGAACAGGTTGCCGTCAGGGTCGGCGCGGCCGCTCCAGGCCAGCACGTAAGCGTCGTACTGGCCCTTGTCTGCCAGATTCAGCGAGGTGGCGAACTCGGTGGACTGGATCTTCACGTCAAAGCCAGCCTCTTTGGCCATGGCTTGCACCACCTGGGCCACTCTCTGGCCGTCAGAGGTGGTGGGCGTCATCAGTGTGAAAGTCGGGTTGGGAACGCCCGCCTCTTTCAACAGCTGCTTGGCGCGCGCGATGTCCCGCTTGGGGATGGGGACGTTCTTCGCATAAAAGTTGTTGCTGGGTGGCACCCACTGATTGCCGGGCGTTGCTTCTCCGTCCATCGCCACTTGCACGATGCCAGCGCGGTCCAGCGAGAGCTCGAATGCCTCGCGCACGCGCGGGTCACGGCCCAGCGGATTTTTCTGTGCAAAGTCACTCTTGCCTGTGTTGATGGTGATGCCCTGGTAGCCCAGCTCGGTGATGCGCGAGAGGCCCAGTTTTTTGTCGGCCTTGATGGACGCAATGTCAGACGGCGCAGCACGTTCGATGAAGTCCAGTTGGCCGGAGCGCAGATTGGCAAGGCGGACGGTCGCATCAACGATGGGCAGGAACACAACCTTGTCGAAGTGGATGTTGGCCTTGTCCCAGTAGTTGGCATAGCGCTCCAGCACGATGCGGTCCTGTGCCAGGCGCTCGGTGAACTTGAAGGGCCCAGAGCACACCGGCTTGGTCCCGAAGTTGGTTGGCATGGCTTGTGCCGCCTTGGGCGAGACCATCATGCCGGCGCGGTCTGCCAGCACGGTGAGCAGCGGCGAGAAGGGCGCGCTGAGGTTGAGCTTGACGGTCAGCTCGTCGATGACGTCCACAGTGGACACCGGCAGCAACTCGCCGCGGCGGTTGGAGCCAGGCATGTTTTTGTGGCGTTCGATGTTGAACTTCACTGCGGCTGCGTCGAGTTTTTCGCCGTCGTGAAAGGTCACACCGGGGCGCAGTTTCATGGTCAGCGCCTTGTTGTCGGGCGACCATTGCCAGGAGGTGGCGAGCTGCGGGACGATGTTGAGCTTCTCGTCAATATCGACCAGCTTGTCGCACAGTGACGCGAACACGATGCGGCCGACAAAGCTGCGGGCCTGTGTCGGGTCCAGGATGTCCGGGTCTTCGGCCAGGCCGATGCGCAGGGTTTGTGCCTGTGCTGCGCCAGCGCTGAAGGCCAGCGCCAGTGCCGTCACCATCGCCATCTCCAGCAGTGCTTTTTTCTTGCTCATCGCGTGTTTCCTTTAAATGACTAACAAACAAACAAAACTTCATGCCAGCCGGAATGCGGACTGCAGGCGGACCAGCCGCTCATTGACAGCGCCCTCGCTGACCACCGCCGCCGGTGCCTCGATGCGCTCCCAGAAGTGGCAGGCAACTGAATGCCCTTCCACGGTTCGCAAGGCAGGCACTTCGGCCGCGCAGCGGTCCTGGGCATGCGGGCAGCGCGTGCGAAAGCGGCAGCCTGACGGCGGGTTGATCGGGTTGGGTACGTCGCCCTGCAGTAGCGCGCGCGCCTGGCGCAGGCCGGGCTCCGGGATCGGGATGGCTGACAACAACGCCTGTGTGTAAGGGTGGCGCGGCCTGGCAAACAGGCTGCGCTTGTCGGCGTACTCAACGATCTGCCCCAGGTACATCACCGCCACATGCGAGGCAATGTGCTTGACGACCGCGAGGTCGTGCGCGATGAACACATAGGCCAGGCCAAGCCGCTTTTGCAGGTCCTGCAGCAGGTTGACCACTTGCGCCTGAATGGACACATCAAGTGCTGACACGGCTTCGTCGCAGACGATCAGGCGCGGCTCCACGGCGAGTGCACGCGCGATACCAATGCGCTGGCGTTGCCCACCCGAAAATTCATGCGGGTAGCGTTGCAGATACTGCGGCGCCAGGCCGACCAGTTCCAGCAGCTCAGCGGCGCGCTCGTGGCGGCGGCCGGGCGCCAGGCCATGCAGCACCAGCGGCTCAACCAGCGTCTGCTCCACCGTCATGCGCGGGTTGAGCGAGGAATACGGGTCCTGGAAAATCATTTGCATCTCGCTGCGCTTGGCGCGCAGCCGCTCGGGCGTGAGCTGCATCAGCTCCTCGCCGTCAAACCACACCTTGCCGGCCGTGGCCTCCAGCAGCCTGAGCACGAGCCGTCCCACAGTGGACTTGCCGCAGCCGGACTCGCCGACCAGCGCCATGGTGTCGCCCGCGTGCAGCTCGAAACTCACGCCATCCACGGCATGCACCACAGCAGTCTGACGACCAAACAGGTGCTGGCGTACCGGGAAGTGTTTGACCAGGTTCTCGACTTTCAGAAGTGCGCTGGTCATGCGGTTTGCGCGTCCTGTGCAAAAGGTATTGCAGCCGGCAGCGCGGGCATCTCCAGCGGTGCCATCCAGCAGGCAGCTTCGTGGCCCTCGCCCAGATCGCGCAGCGGTGGCACCTGTTCCCGGCACAGCTGCTGTACGAAAGGGCAACGCGGCGCAAAGCGGCAGCCGGCCAGCACGGTCATCGGGGTGGGCACCTGACCCTCAATCGCATTGAGCCGGGTTTGCTCCAGGTGCAGCTTGGGAATGGAGCCCAGCAGCCCAATGGTGTAGGGATGATGCGGGTGGGCAAACAGGCGCTCCACGCTGGCGCGCTCCACGATTTTCCCCGAGTACATGACCACCACCTCGTCAGCCAGTTCGGCAATCACGCCGAGGTCATGGGTGATCAACACAATCGCTGCGCCGGTCTCCTCGCGCAGGGTGCGCATCAACTCGAGCACCTGCGCCTGGATGGTCACATCCAGCGCCGTGGTGGGCTCGTCGGCAATCAGCAGTTGCGGTTCGCAAGACAGCGCCATGGCAATCATCACGCGCTGGCGCATGCCGCCGGAGAGCTTGTGCGGGTAGTCGTCAATACGCCGCTCGGGGGACGGGATGCGCACGCGGCGCAGCATGTCGATGGCGTGGGTGCGCGCCGCCGCCAGGGAAATGTTGCGGTGGCACCGGATGCCTTCGATCAACTGGTCGCCGATGGTGAAGGCCGGGTTCAGCGAGGTCATCGGCTCCTGGAAGATCATCGCCATGCGGTTGCCACGCAGCGTGCGCATTTCTTCTTGCGATACCGCGGCCAGGTCCTTGCCCTCAAACCGGACCGATCCCCCCGATATGCGCCCCTGGCCTTTGGGCAGCAGGCCCATGATCGACAGTGAGGTCACACTTTTGCCGCAACCCGATTCGCCAACGATGCCCAGCGTGCGCCCGGACGCCACCGAGAAACTGATGCCATCGACCGCAGTGAATTCACCGCCACCCTCCAGCTTGAAGCTGGTTCGCAAGTCTTTCACTTCGAGCAATACAGTCACGCGGCAGCCCCACCGCGCGCCGCGTGGAAGCGCTCCACTTCGGCTTCAATGATGGCGCGGTCCGTGATGCCGGCTGGCCGGGCTTTGGATGGCAGGCAGGTGCTGAAGGGCTGGAAGCGCTCCAGGCTCCTGGCATACAAGCGTTTGAGCTCCTCCATCGGCTCGGGGTGGTCGTCTACCCGGATATCAAGCGCTGGATAGTCTTCGGTGGTGTAGGTGAGCAAAGCGCAGGCCTGCTTGCCGCGCTTGTCGCCGCCAGCGGCTTCGCCGGCGGCCAGGGCCAGCAGCAGGCGCTCGGCAAACGGCCGGTTGGCATGGGCTTCGTATGCTGCAGCGGTGGCTGCAATGACCTCGGGCCCCGTCAGCATGTTGCCGGCCACAGAATAGTTGGGGCCTGCCGTGTGTCCACACCAATCAATACAGGCGCTACCCGTATAGCCAGCCGTGATGCCAGCCGCGTCGATCAGATGAAGCTGGCGGTGCTCGCGGCCCTCATCCTCAGCCGTCAGTTGTTCGATGACCTGAGCCGGCG
>JACMQX010000209.1 GCA_014376765.1 Ramlibacter sp.
GACACCGCTTCCGCCATTTGTGGCAGTCCCTGCCAGCATTAGAAATGCATGCCCTGCTGACCGGCCCGGTCACCGCACCGGCAACCAATCCCGAAAGCCACTGCGCCGCTGTATTCACGTGCTTGCGCCCCGGAATGAGAGACGCCGTATACTTCCAAAAGCGAATAATTCTCAATCGCAAGCGACGGCGATTGCCGGATAAATCCCTTTATGAACACCACCGCTACCCCCCTGACGCTGACCGAGCTGGCCAACGGAATGGGTGCGACCGTGGTGCGCATCAATGACCACGCCAATGCGCAGGTCGACGCCAACATGACCGCGCGCCTGGGGGAGCTGGGCTTCCTGCCCGGTGAACGCGTCAGCGTATTGCGCCGCGGTCCGGGCGGGAGGGAGCCGCTGGCTGTGCAGGTGGGCGACACCGTATTTGCCCTGCGCAAGATCGAAGCCGACTGCATATTGGTCAACCCCACGCCCGCCCCATGAGCGCCACCCTGCCCCTCGCCGCCACCGTGGCCCTGGTCGGCAACCCCAACTGCGGCAAAACGGCCCTGTTCAACCTGCTCACGGGCGCGCGCCAGAAGGTGGCCAACTACGCCGGCGTGACAGTTGAGCGCAAGGAAGGCAATGCACGCCTGGCCGACGGCCGCGTTGTCACCATCATGGACCTGCCCGGCGCCTACGGCCTGACCCCGGTAACAGCCGACGAAGCCGTCACGCACGACGTGGTAATGGGCCTGCGCACAGACGAGCGGCGGCCCGACGTGATCATCGCGGTGGTCGATGCGACCAACCTGCGCATGAACCTGCGCCTGGTGCTGCAACTGCTGGCCATGGACCGGCCGGTGGTGGTTGCCTTGAACATGATGGACGTGGCGCGCGCGCGTGGCTTGCAGATTGATGTGGCCCAACTCTCGCGCGAACTTGGCGCGCCGGTGGTTGAAACGATTGCCATCCGCAACAGCCTGTGGCTTCGCTGGTCGCGCAACCCGTCTGGCAACGGGCGCGAGGCCTTGCTGGCGGCAGCGCAGGTCGCGCTGGATGTGCACGGGCCTGTGCCGCGGGCACCGGATGCTCACACAGCTGCTGCGCCAGACAGCCAGGCTCGCGTAGCTGAACCCCCGGCCGACCTGCAGGCCCTTCAAACACGCGTCAAACAGATCCTTGCCGTGGCGGTCCCGAACTCCTCGAGCATTCACCGCTTCAACCACGGCATCGACGCAATCGTCATGCACCCGGTGGGCGGTCTTGTGCTGCTGGCGGGTTTGTTGTTCTTCGTCTTCCAGGCGGTGTTTGCCTGGGCCAATGTGCCGATGGACCTGATCAAGGAATCCATGGCCTGGGTCGGCAACTGGGTCACCGCGCACATGGCCGATGGCATGCTGCGCAGCCTGCTGGTGGACGGCATCGTCGCCGGGGTGGGCAGTGTGCTGGTGTTCCTGCCGCAGATCCTGATCCTGTTCTTCTTCATCCTGATCCTGGAAGAGTCGGGTTACCTGCCGCGCGCGGCCTTTTTGCTGGACACCTGGATGGGCCGGGTCGGCCTGTCGGGCCGCGCTTTCATCCCGCTGCTGTCGAGCTTTGCCTGCGCCATCCCGGGCATCATGGCCACACGCACCATCCCCCATGCGCGAGACCGGCTGGCCACCATCATGATTGCCCCGCTCATGACCTGTTCGGCGCGCCTGCCGCTGTATGCGCTGCTGATCGGCGCATTCATCCCTGCGCGTAACGTCGGCCCGTTCAACCTGCAGGGGCTGACGCTGTTCGGGCTCTATGTGGCCGGCGTGCTGTCGGCGGTGTCGGTGGCCTGGGTGCTCAAGCGCACCTGGATGAAAACCAGCTACCAGCCTCTGATGCTGGAGCTGCCGCCCTATCGCGTACCCAACCTCAACAATCTGTTGCTGGGCCTGTGGCAGCGCGCGACCATCTTCCTCACAAGGGTCGGCACGATCATCTTCTCGCTCATGGTGGTACTGTGGTTTTTGTCGACCTTCCCCTCGCCGCCCGATGGCGCCACCGGCCCGGCGATCCAGTACAGCCTGGCCGGCATGATCGGCCGCGCGCTGGAGGTGGTGTTTGCGCCCATCGGCTTCAACTGGCAAATCTCTATTGCGCTCGTTCCCGGCATGGCCGCGCGCGAAGTGGCAGTCGGTGCGCTGGGCACGGTGTATGCGTTGTCGGCCACCGGCGGTGAGACGGCCCAGGCGCTCAGCCCGCTGCTGGCGCAAACCTGGTCGCTGGCGACGGCCTACTCACTGCTGGCCTGGTATGTGTTTGCGCCGCAATGCCTGTCGACGCTGGCCGTGGTCAAGCGCGAAACCAACTCCTGGCGCTACCCGCTCATCATGGCCGGCTACCTCTTTGGCCTGGCCTACCTGGCCTCGTTCATTACTTACCGCATCGCATTGGCGTTGACGGCATGAGCGCCCCGCTGCAACACCTTTTTGTGTACCTGCTCGTCGCGGGCTGCGCGGGGTACAGCCTGTGGCGCCTGATGCCTTTGAAGCTGAAGGCGCTCATTGCCGTTGCCGCCGTGCAGCAGCAATGGATGCCGCCCATGTTCAGGACCCGGCTCGAACGGCTGGCAGGCGCGACGGCAAGCGGTTGCGGCTCAGGCTGCGGCGGCTGCGGCCCAAAAGCAACACCTGCGGATCAGCCCGCTGGCGAACACAAGGTGATGTGGTCAGGCAAGGGCGGTCCACGCCCCTGAGCAGGCTTTTACTCCCTCTCCCCTTCAGGCAGAGGGCTGGGGTGAGGGGTACGCGCGCCAACACCGCTACACCGGGCGATCACCCCGTGACGATGACGATCGTGGCCTGCATCATCGCCACCACCTTGTACTGCGCACTTGCGTCAGCAAAGGCGCGGACCTCCCCCGTGCAAACCGACAGCAGCCGTCCTGCGCTCTGCACCCGGCCTACCGCCAGAAAGCGCTCACCCAGCGCCGGCCTCATGAAGTTGATCTTGAACTCGGCCGTCACCACATCCGCCCCCGCTGCAACCCTGGTCAACGCAGCATACCCACAGGCGCTGTCCACCACGCTGGTGATGGCGCCGGCATGCACATAGCCGCGCTGCTGCGACAGGTGTTTTGAAAAGGGCAGCGCGATATGCACCTCGCCCTCGCCCACAAACGCAAGGCTCGCGCCCAGGGTGTTCATGAGGCCCTGGCTGTTGAAGCTGGCCAGGATCAGCTCGTGAAGATTGCTCATGCGGGCATTGTCATGCCGGAACCGGAGCCTGCCGCCAGCTCCCCTGTTATGGTTGTCTGTACGGGCATCATCAACAGTCCACGGCAACTCTTTTCAGCGAGCATTACCTTCATGACACACCACCATTTAAGCTCCAGCCCGGCCACGGTTCACTGGGGCTATTTCGATGCGGCACTAGTACCCGCACTCACAATTGACAGCGGCGACCGGGTCACGGTCGACACCGTCTCGGGCGGCCCGATCAGCCTGCCCGGCCCCGGTTACCACGTGCCCCCCGAGTTGCTGCGGATCCATGCCGAATGCCAGCGCAAAATGCCCGGCCACATCCTTACAGGGCCGATCGCAGTGCGGGGGGCTGAGCCGGGCGACGTGCTGGAGATCCGCATCCTGGACGTGCAGTTGCGCCAGGACTGGGGCTACACCTATGTGCGGCCCCTGGCCGGCGCGTTGCCCGATGAGTTCACAGAGTTCGAGCAGATCATCGTGGCGCTGGACAAGACCCGCAACGTGGGCCGCCTGCCTTGGGGCACCGAGCTGCCGCTGCGGCCCTTCTTTGGCGTCATGGGTGTGGCGCCGCCTGCTGAATGGGGAATGATCTCCACCATCCAGCCGCGCGCGCACGGCGGCAATCTGGACAACAAGGAACTGATTCCGGGCGCAACGCTGTACCTGCCGGTCCACACTGCCGGCGGCAACCTGTCCCTGGGAGATGGTCACGCGGTGCAGGGCGACGGCGAAGTCTGCACGACCGCTATCGAGACGGCGCTGCAAGGCACCGTCGAGATCATTTTGCGCAAGGACTTGCCGCTGGACTATCCGCAGGCGGAAACACCGACCCACCGCATCAGCATGGCGATGGACACGAGCCTGGACGCCGCTGCCAAAGAAGCGCTGCGCCGCATGCTCGACTGGACGGTAGGCACAACTCGGCTGTCGCGCGCACAGGCCTTCATGCTGATGAGCCTTGCAGCCGATGTGCGCGTCACGCAATTGGTCAATGAGCACAAGGGCATCCACGTGATGTTGCCAAAATCGGTGCTACCTGCCGCCTGAGCGAAGCGTCGCTCCTTTTCCCTTTTGGGAAAGGAGTAGGGGGCTCGCTAGCTGAAAGCGTACTGGCTGAACAGCTTCGTCGCAGCCAGCCCCGCCGGCTTCCAGTGGTGCAAAGGCGAAATCACGCTGGCCAGGTAGTGCGTCATCGCCTCCTTGCCCGGCAGTGTGGCCAGATGCTCAGTCAGGGTCTGGGTATCCGCATCAACCACATCGCCCTGCACCCCCACAGCGGGCTGCTGGCGCTGCATGGCGCGGAACGTGGGCTGACGGAACGGTGCGGCATCGGGACCAGGCGCCGGCTGATCCTGCGTCCAGGTGTACGGCATGCCGTCCACGCTGGCAGGGCCGCGAATCCAGTCATGGATCATCTGCAGCTCATAGGCATTGAACACACCAAACATCTGCGCCTTGTCGCCCTGCAGCAAGCCCCAGAAGCGGCTTTGCTGCACGTCCGGGCCCGGCACGATCCAGCCGGCGCGCTTGAGCGCATCCAGAAAGTAAGGAACCTGCTCGGGCGCAGACAACCAGTCATTGACGGTACGGCCCGCAATCTTGCAATAGTCCGAGTGCGCGCCGTGACCCCCAATGCTTTTGCGGGTGAAGATCTCGTGCACTTCCCGCTCTATTTCAAAGCTGCGGATGGTGGCTACCGTGCCCATGCCCAGTTCGTTGAGCATGTAGCCATTGCGCACACGCTGCCAGAAAGCGGCGCGGTCGCCCAGCAGGGGTAGCACTTCCTGCACCGCGTCCACGGCGCGGCGGGCATGGCCGCTGTCGGCGTTGTCTACCGTGACGTGAAGCGTGAAATAGTAGGGGTCGATCCCCAGTTCATTGAGCTCATAGGCCGTGATCAGCAAATGCAAGGGCAGCTGCTCATAGCCGAGGTTGAAGCCCACCACCTCAGGCAAAAACTGCTCCGCCTGAAACCCCAGAGCCAGCTGGATCGCGCCCTGGATGTAGAACGCCTCGGGCAGGTCCTGCCACTGCTCGGCGCCATGCGCGGCCAGCAACTTGCGGTACAGCAGGACGTGGTTCTTGGACTCATCGCCCTCGCCCAGCTCTTCCAGGTAGGTACGCAGCAGGCCGTGGTAGATCGGGTTCTTCCACTTCGCAGCCAGGCCGTAGAGCCAGGCGCCGTCCACCAGCTTGGTCGGCGCTAGGGCGCGCAGGAAGTACATGGCATGGGCGCGGTTGCTGAAGTAATGGCGCGGCGCGCCGCTCTTGCGCGCCTGCAAATAATCGGCGTAGCGGGCGTGGGTCTGAGCGACGGCTGCGGTGAACCAGGCTTCAAGGTCGTCCGGGTCCTCGGGCAGATCGCAGGGCAGTTGCGGCATGTTGGGCAGCACGCCAGACAGATACTCCGAGGTCAGCTTCAACGTGCGGTCATTGGGCCCGCGCACGCTGGCATATTGGTAGAGGTAACGTGAGCTTGGCAGTTCAAGCGGCTCATTGACCGGATCGTTGGCGGGGGCACCCGTGGTCATGACCGGTCGCGACAAAACCGGGGCATTCCCCGAGAGGACAAATTGGTGTTCAGCGGCATAGGACTTCATTGGGTAATGATGCGCCGCCAGCCATATTTTCCACGTGCGAAAAAGGCACCTAGTGCGTGTGCGGCGGGTCCTACGCAGCATGCGTCAGAATGGCTCAAACCCCCGGAATTTCATGACCACACCCCTCAGCCCCGCCGCCCAACGCCTTCTTGCCCGCCTCAACGCGCCCAAACCTGACCATGCCGCGTTCAAGGGCGTTGTTGAGCCAGTTGACCTCGCCACCCTGCCTCGTGAGGAGTTTGGCGCCCTGTGGGACGGCATGCAGCTGGCACTTGCCAACGCCGCCAACCAGCCCGCACACGACCTGGCCGAATTTCTGCTGCGCGAGGCCCACCTGCTGAAACACTGGCCGCTGCTGGACGACGCGCAGGTCATGGCCTTGCTCGAGCGCGGCGAGCCCGGTGGCTGGGGCAATGCACTGCAGGCAATTGGCTGGCGCACCGACCGCAGCTACCCCCTGCCCGCCACCATGCAGTCCCACCTGCAACGCCTGCTGGGCGATGCACCCCTGCTGGCCACACGCTTCAAGGGCGTAACGGGCGCATCCCTGTCCCACTACGCCGTGATTGCGCTGTGTATTGCGCATCACATGGCACCCCAGGCACGCGATGAAGCCATCGCCATGCTCACCCCTTTGCTGACACGCCCCCTCCCCGACGCAAACTACCGGCCCCTGCACATCGCGCTGACCTTGTCGCTCAGCCGCGAAGACCTGCTGGCCCAGAGCTGGACAGTGGGCACCTTCAACGAGCAGGCCGACCCGCGCTATGCCGCCCTGCATGAACAGGTCCTGCGGGACGCCTGCGCCCGCGTACAGGCCATTCACCAGGGGGACGTGCCCTATGTGCCTTACAAAGCCTTTGCGGAAGACGACATCGCCATGGTGACGCAGGCCTACCGCTACTTCGCGGCCGGCGGCCGCAAAGAGGCGTGGCTGCCTGAAGTGCTGCGACCGCTGCTGGCGCTGCTGTGCCATGCGCCCGACAAAATCTCCAAGGGCATGCCTTCGCAGACCCTGGGCTGCAAGCTTGCAGAAGAGATCAGCCTGCTGCCTACACCCGAGTCCATCAGCGCGCTGCAGGCGGCAGCCAAACAGACGATCAACAGCACGGTGCTCAAGGTGCTGGGCCAGCGCGTGCAACAGGCCAGAACGGCCCTGGCGCTGCGGCCCGAAATAGTGTTGGCACTGGTTGCCAGCGGCGAGCCTGACAAGAAGCAACAGACCCAGCTGGCCAAACTGCTGCAGGCCAGCTACTGGACGGGGCTTGACTTCTCATTCGCCGCCTGGCGTGCCCAACTGGCGCTGGCCAGCGGCGCCGCGGAGTTTGTGCAACAGCTGATCTGGTATGCGCAGCCTGAGGCCGGGCGAGATGAAGGCGCTGTGGCATTCATGGCCGAGGCTGGCGGTGAGGCCGACGGGGCCGATGCGGCGGCCTCATCCGGTACAGCCGGGGCGGCAAGCAAAACCCTGCGCCTGACCAACCACCTGGGCGCACCCGTGCAGTTGACTGACACGGCCCGCGTGCGCCTGTGGCACCCCCTGCATTCCCCGCGCGACGTACGACAGGCCTGGCAAATGCAGCTTGCGCAGCGGCAACTGCGCCAGCCCCTGCGCCAGGCCTTTCGCGAACACTACGAAATACAGCCCGAAGACCTTCAACCCCCGCCGTTCGAGGACAACCCCCTGTGGCACGCCAACGAGAACTGGCACTACGCGGACTACATGCTGGCCCTCAAGCCCATGATCGGTGTGGCCCGCGGCGAAGGCTGGAAGCTGGACAAGGAGCGCGGCCTGCTGCGGCCCCTCGGCCCGCTGACCCTGGCGTTTGCGGTGGGCGCCGAGCTCTACTCCGGTGTGGACGGCGACGCTGAATCGCTGGCGCTGAGCTTCTGGCGCACGGTGGGCGAGCGGCAGGTGCGGGTGCCGCTGTCGGCCGTGCCCCCTGTGCTGTACTCCGAGGCCTGCCGTGCGGTGGACCTGCTGGTTTCGGTATCGGCCTACGCCTTTACCGGCAACGACCCGCGTGGGCCAATCACGGTGGCGCAAGCTGGCCTGCACATGATGTCCATGGCGGCGCCTCCGGCCCAGGCACCTGCCCCGCCGGTGCACCCCGTGGTCAAACGTGCACGGCGGGTGCAATATCTTGGCTCACTCAACATTGCCGACATGACCGCCATGCGCGCGCAGGTGCTGGCCCAGGCGTTTGCGGCGCAGGTTGAAAGCGGGCGGCTGAAGATCGAAGGCCATATCGCGACGGCAGGCGAGTACACCGTCAACCTCAGCACGGCTAAAACAAGCAGGGGCGGCGAGCAGGTCGAGGTAAAAGTGGCCAAGGCAGGCAAAGGCAAGAGCCTGGCCGCACTGCCATGGTTGCCGTATGACGAAGCCTTGCTGGAAAAGTTGGCAGGGACTTTGGCGGCGCTGATCTGAGGACCAAACAAAAATGCCACCCCTGAGGGTGGCATTGCCAAATGATATGGCCGCAGCCTGGAACTTACTTGTTCTTGCGGCACACGTCCATGACGCCCTCCTGCGCTTCCAGCACAACAACGAGGCTGCTCGACAGGGGCAGAACCAATGCCGACATACTGAGCGGCTCGGCGTTGCCTTGCGCAATGATTGCACCGTCAAGATCGACGGCCTGATTCGAATCGTTGGTGACCTTGTTGTACAGCAAAGTACCCTTCCTGGTGGAAGCGCTGTCAGTGACAGAATAATTCGAGCCCGACACGTCTATGACGATGGTGTTTGCACCACGGCTGCTGCAGGTCCAGTTTCCGTCAAATTCGTTGCCCGACAATTTTGCGGATTTGGCGGCAAAAAATATGCCGGTACGCAAGACAGGCGACGGATCTTCACTTGGCCCAAAACGGTCAATGATGAGGACGGGGCCACGATCCCCGGCGCTCACATTCAAGATACCAAAATTATTGGCGCCTTGCTTGATGCGGAAGATACCAGCGCTGTCTTTGGAAACCGTCAAGGGGATAGTGCGTGCCCCGCTTCCACCGGCAACATTGGCACAGGCACCGTTGACAACGATCCCGCTGTCGCATGCGGTGATGTCAGTGCCATTGGATGACACGATGAAACTGCCCGCCGCTGAGCCGGGGTTTCCGCCCCCGGACACATTGCGCGCGACACCAGCAAAGAAATAGGTGCCGGCCAGCTTGCCGATATCGGCCACCTGGTAGCCGGAGCCTGAGATCGTCGCCGCTTTTCCGCCCACAGTGACTTTGCCGCCAATGGTCTTGGTACGGCTGTCAATCTGCACGGACAGGTTCGTGCCCGTGACTGTTGTGAACGTATCCGTCGTTGACTTGGTAAACGCGACAGGCGCAGTAGTTGTCAAACCAAACTGCGAGGTGATCACTTTCACGACGTAAGTATTGGTCTTGTTGTTCAGCACAACCTGCCAGCTGTCGCCAATGTCCGCTGCAACGTTGTAGACCTCTTCATCTGCAGACGCGCCCACAATGACGGTTGCGCCAATGCTGGCCGCCGTCGCAGAGGACGATGTTGCAACGTCGGCGCCAACAGTTGCCGCAGGCGCGTCACCGCCGCCTCCGCCGCAGGCAACGAGCGCAGCGGCAGCGACGATCGACAAAAAGGCGGGAGCAATAATAAGTTTCATTTTTTTCACGTGTGAGCTCTTTATGAATGAATTTCTGATGCGATCGCTTGGAAAATAACAAATTGGTTGCCCCCGGGTCCTTGCAAAATGGCTAAAAACTTTGGAGACAACCTCACTATTTAAACAAGCTTTGTGAGCGCCGTCATCCCACAATTGCGGGAGATTGCCCTAGGGCAAACACCAACACGCGCAGGCCACAGCAGGCGCGGCGGAGTCATCAAACCCGGTCTGGGACAATAAGCCACAGCCTCACCAGGAACCCAAGCCATGACCCAGGAAGCCCCGCCCAAACCCACGCTCGACTACCCATTCGCCGCCGCCCCCGAACGCGGCCAGACGCTGGAAGTTGGCCCCGGCGTGCGGTGGATCCGCATGCCCCTGCCCTTCAGGCTCAACCACATCAACCTCTGGGCGCTGGACGATGGCGAGGGCTGGGTGCTGGTCGACACGGGGCTGCGTGATGACGAGACAGTCGCCGTATGGCGCGAGCTCTTTGCCAACGCACCCGGGCCGCGACAGTTGAACAAGGTCATCGTCACCCACATGCACCCTGACCACGTGGGCATGGCCGGCTGGCTCACCCGCAAGCTCGGGGCGAAGCTGTACATGTCGCGGCTTGAATACCTCACCTGCCGCGTGCTGGCCAACGACAGCGGGCGCGAGGCGCCGCCCGAGGCCGTCAGGTTCTACAAGGAAGCCGGCTGGAGCGAAAACGCCGTCGAGTCCTACCGCGCGCGCTTTGGCAAATTCGGCAACGCGATCCACGCCCTGCCCGACACCTTCGAACGTTTGACGGACGGCATGGAGCTCAGCATTGGCGGCAACACCTGGCGCGTGGTCATGGGCAACGGCCACTCACCCGAGCATGCCTGTCTGTACTGCCCGGCCCTCAAGCTGTTCATCTCTGGCGACCAGGTGCTGCCCAAGATTTCATCCAATGTGTCGGTGACGCCCACCGAGCCCAATGCCAACCCGATGGCGGACTGGTATGCGTCCCTCGCCAAGATCAAGCGCGAGGTACCGGACGACGTGCTGGTGCTGCCCGCGCACAACGACGTGTTCCGCGGCCTGCACGCGCGGCTGGACTATCTGCGTGATTCACAACAGCACGCCGACGCCAAGCTGCTCGCCCGCCTGGCCCAGCCGCGCCGCGCAGTAGATGTGTTCGAGGCGCTGTTTGGCCGCGACATCACCGAGTCCAGCATGGCCCAGCTCAGCATGGCCACCGGCGAGGGCCTGGCCTGCCTGAACCACCTGCTGCACAAGGGGCAGATCAGCAAGACGCTGGACGCCGACGGAGTGGCTTGGTACAAGGCTGCGCCACGCCTTGACAACAATTCCAACAGGACACAAACATGAAAACCTACAACATCGCCTGCATCCCCGGTGACGGCATCGGCAAGGAAGTGGTGCCCGCCGGCCAGACCGTGCTGGCAGCCATTGCGCAAGCCAGCGGCCGCTTTACCTTCAACTTCAGCGAGTACGGCTGGGGCGGCGACTGGTACCGGGCCCATGGCGAGATGATGCCGGCCGATGGCCTGGACGCATTGCGCGGCCAGGACGCGATCCTCTTCGGCTCGGCCGGCGACCCGCACATTCCTGACCACATCACCCTGTGGGGCCTGCGCCTGAAAATCTGCCAGGGCTTTGACCAGTACGCCAACGTGCGGCCCACCCGCATCCTGCCGGGCATTGACGGCCCGCTCAAGCGTTGCGCACCCAGGGACCTGGACTGGGTCATCGTGCGCGAGAACTCCGAAGGCGAATACGCCGGCGTCGGCGGCCGTGTGCACCAGGGCCACCCGATCGAGGCCGCGACCGATGTGTCGATGATGACCCGCGCGGGTGTGGAGCGCATCATGCGCTTCGCCTTCAAGCTGGCCCGGTCGCGCCCGCGCAAGCTGCTCACCGTGGTGACCAAGAGCAATGCGCAGCGCCACGCGATGGTGATGTGGGACGAAATCGCGGTGCAGATCGCCAAGGAGTTTCCGGACGTCACCTGGGACAAGGAACTGGTGGACGCTTGCACTGCCCGCATGGTCAACCGCCCGGCCACGCTGGACACACTGGTCGCCACCAATTTGCATGCCGACATCCTGAGTGATCTGGCCGCAGCGCTGGCAGGCAGCCTGGGCATTGCGCCCACCGGCAACATCGACCCCGAGCGCCGCTATCCCAGCATGTTCGAGCCCATCCACGGCTCGGCTTTCGACATCATGGGCAAGGGCCTGGCCAACCCGGTCGGCACCTTCTGGAGCTGCGTGATGATGCTGGAGCACTTGGGCGAGGCGGAGGCTGCGGCGCAGCTTATGGCGGCGATTGAAGCGGTGACGGCGGACAAGGCGCTGCACACGCGTGACCTGGGTGGCAATGCGGGGACGGATGAAGTGACGCGCGCGGTGTGCAAGCTCATCAACACGCGGCCGGCGCAGCGGCTGGCCGCCTGAGCATCACGCCACCTGGGTCGCATTTGCTGCTGGTTGGGCGATCTTTCAGGTGCTGATCGGCAACACCACACCAGCTGCGGCACATGCTCCAAAATTCATGAGCTGCGCGGCAGGTTTATCGCCCATCGAGCTTCACAGATTGTCCCCTCATCTTTTTGCATTGAGATTCACAACGCGGTGAAGAAACTTCAGGTTTGACGTCTCGCGATCGTCCTTCGCGTTCTTGCCTTTTGCCTCTCGATTGAAAGCGACGGACACTCCGTTTTTATCGGGATCAAGCCTGGCTGCTTCATCTCCACGCCTGGGAACGTATAGCTTGCCCCTGTAAATAATGTTCATGGAATCCACTGGTAAATGACTGAACTTGATGGACCGCAATACATGCAGCTCAAACGCAGCCTCATGAGCCGGGTTACTCCAGTCAAGGGGGGAAGCCGAGACCATGTCGTGAACGGTTTTGTACATCATTCGCGCATCATCAATTTTTTCTGATACAGCGCTGGCAGATTTTTTGTTGACCAGCGCAA
>JACMQX010000210.1 GCA_014376765.1 Ramlibacter sp.
CCGAGATATTTTTTGACCCGCAGACGCACACGGCGCGCGGTGTGGATATGGGCGTGGTGATCAACGGGCTGCATCGCGCATGTGTGGACGCGCAAACAAAGCTCGGCGTGAGCGCCTTGATGATCATGTGCTTCCTGCGCCACCTGAGCGAGGAAGACGCCTTCGACACGCTGCGGCAGGCGCTGCCGCACCGCGACAAGTTCATCGGCGTGGGCCTGGATTCCGGCGAGGTGGGCAATCCCCCCGAGAAGTTCGCCCGTGTGTTTGCCGAGTGCCGCGCGCTGGGCCTTCGCCTGGTCGCGCATGCGGGCGAGGAGGGGCCACCTGCGTATGTATGGACTGCGCTGGACGTGCTCAAGGTCGAGCGTGTGGACCACGGCGTGCAATCCGCCAAAGACCCGGTGCTGATGGCGCGCCTGGCGAAAGACCGTATTGCGTTGACGGTCTGCCCGCTGTCCAACCTGAAGCTGTGCGTGTTTCCCACGCTGGCCGAACACAACATCGGCGCGCTGCTGGATGCGGGGCTGGCGGTGACCATCAACTCTGACGATCCCGCCTACTTTGGCGGCTACATGAACGAGAATTTTCTGCAGACCTTTGCGGCGACTGGTCTCACTGGGCAGCAGGCCTATCAGCTGGCGCGCAACAGCTTTGAAGCGAGCTTTATCAGCGATGAAGCCAAGCGCAGTTACATCGCGCAACTGGATGCCTGCTTCGCCACGTTCAGCTGAGGCGCCTACTCGCTAAAATCGGAACACGGCACTGCCCGCCCCGCAGTGCCGTATTTCTTTTTGGGGCCATGTAGAGGACTACCATGTATAAAAACCTCGCCGCCACGCTCGTGGCCGCTTGTTGTTTCACTCCCGTTTTTTCGCAACCCACCGCGCCTGTCAAAGAGCCGCTGAAGATCGGCTTTGTCTATGTTGCGCCGCTGACGGAGGCTGGCTGGGTCCGTCAGCATGAAGAGGGCCGCCAGGCTGTCGACGCGGCGCTGGGTGGCAAGGTCAGGACCACCTTTGTAGAGAACGTACCCGAAGGCGCAGACGCCGAGCGGGTGATCCGCGACCTGGCACTGCAGGGCAACCAGCTCATCTTCACCCCCAGCTTTGGCTACATGGAGCCTACCCTCAAGGTGGCCAGGGAATTTCCGCAGGTGAGGTTCGAGTCCATCACCGGCTACAAGACGGCGCCCAATGTGGCAGTGGCCAACGCGCGCTACTACGAAGGCCGGTATCTTGCCGGCATTGCAGCCGGGCGCATGACCAAAACCAACGTGGCGGGTTATGTGGCGGGTTTTCCGATTCCTGAAGTGCTGCAGGGCATCAACGCCTTCACTTTGGGCATGCGCTCGGTCAACCCCAAGGCTTTGGTGAAGGTCGTGTGGTTGAACGCCTGGTTCGACCCGCCGCGCGAGCGCGATGCCGCCATGACGCTGTTCAACCAGGAGGCCGATGTGGTGGCCTTCCACACCGGCTCCACCGCCGTGATGGCCGCCGCCCAGGAGCGCGGCAAGATGGCCGTGGCCTACCACTCCGACATGCGCAGGATCGCGCCCGACGCGCAGATCATCGCCGTCACGCACCACTGGGGCAGCTACTACACGCAGCGCGCAAAAGCCGTGCTGGACGGCAGCTGGAAGAGCGGCAATGTCTGGGGCGGCGTGAAGGAAGGCATGGTGAGCGTGAGCGGGTTTGGCAAGTCTGTGCCTAAGGCCGTGCAGGATGAGGTGCTGGTTCGCCAGAAGGACATCGCGTCCGGCAAGCTGCATCCTTTTGCAGGCGCCATCACTGACAACGAGGGCAAGCCTGTCACGAGCGGCAAGGCAGGGTTGACGGATGAGCAGATACTGTCAATGAACTTTCTTGTAGCCGGTGTGCAGGGCACGCTGGGAAAATAGACCTTCCGGCCACGCCGGGGCATTGTCATTGCGGGCTTGACCCGGAATCCACCTCACTCAAGCATGGACGCCGGATCAAGTCCGACATGACAACTTCTTATGAAAGCCTACCGAGCCGCCATCCTTCGATTCGCTGACGACCACTCCGCCCTCTATGAAGAAGACGGTTTGCTGGTGGTTGGCCCGGACGCGCAGGGCCGCCAGGTCGTGCGGGCGGTCGGGGCGTACAGCGCTCTCGCGGGCAACTACCCGGGTGTTGCGGTAGAGCACCTGCCGGGCCGCATCATCGCCCCGGGTTTCATCGACCTGCACATCCACTTCCCGCAGACCGACGTGATCGGCTCCCCCGCCGAGGGCCTGCTGCCCTGGCTGGAGAACTACACTTTTCCGCATGAGTCGCGGTTTGTGGACGGCGACTATTCAGCCGGCGTGGCTAAGGTGTTCCTCGACGAGCTGCTGCGCAACGGCGTCACCACGGCACTGGCGTTTGCCACCTCGCACCCGCAGTCGGTCAATGCGCTGTTCACCGAGTCGCAGGCGCGCGGCATGCGCATGATCACCGGCAAGGTCCTGCAAGACCGCCATTCGCCCGACGGCGTGCGCGACCTCACCGAACAAAGCCTGATCGACACCGAGCAGTTGATACAGCGCTGGCACGGCGTGGACCGGTTGGGTTACGCCATCACACCGCGCTTCGCACCCAGTTGCACTGAGGCGCAATTGCGCGGTGCCGGCGAGCTGGCTGCGCGTTACCCCAAGGTGTGGATCCAGTCGCATGTGGCCGAGAACCTGGAGGAGGTGCGCTGGGCGCGCGAGCTGTTTCCGCAAGCGCGCAGCTACCTGTCGGTTTATGACGATTTCGGCCTGATGCGCGAGCGCGCCATCTACGCGCACTGCATCCACTTTGATGATGAAGACCGCGCCCTGATGCGCGCCACCGGCACGGCCGCAGCCGTGAGCCCCACCAGCAACCTGTTTCTGGGCAGCGGCTTTTTTGACTACGAAGGCGCCGACCGCGTGGGCTTCAAATACGGCCTGGCCAGCGATGTGGGCGGTGGCACCAGCTTCTGCCCCTTTCACACCATGCTGGCCGCCTACTACGTGGCGCGAGAAGGCCAGACCAAACCGGGCCTCAGCCTCTCGCCCGAGCAGCTGTGGTGGCAACACACGGCCGGCGCGGCCCAGGCGCTGGGCCTTGAGGGGACGGCAGGCAACCTGCAGCCCGGCTGCGAGGCGGACTTCGTGGTGCTCAACCCAAACTGCACACCCTTGCTTGCGCGCAAAAGCTCGCACGCCCGCAACCTCGATGAATTGCTGTTCGGCATGATCGTGCTGGGCGACGACCGGCTCGTTGAACGCACGGTGATCTCTCAAGGACCGCCTTCTAGAATGGCCCCATAGGAAAACCTTTTTTATGACGATCAAGAGTGACAAGTGGATCCGCCGCATGGCCGAGCAAACCGGCATGATCGAGCCCTTCGAGCCCAGGCAGGTGCGCGAGGCAGACGGCAAGAAGATCATCAGCTACGGCACCAGCAGCTACGGCTACGACATCCGCTGCGCGCCCGAGTTCAAGGTGTTCACCAACATCCACAGCACGGTGGTCGACCCCAAAAATTTTGATGAAAAAAGCTTTGTCGACATGCATGGCGACAGCTGCATCATCCCGCCCAACAGCTTCGCGCTGGCGCGCACGCTGGAGTACTTTCGCATCCCCCGCAACGTGCTGACAATTTGCCTGGGCAAGAGCACCTATGCCCGCTGCGGCATCATCGTCAATGTCACGCCCTTTGAGCCCGAGTGGGAAGGCTTTGTGACGCTTGAGTTCAGCAACACCACGCCGCTGCCGGCCAAGATCTACGCAGGGGAGGGCTGCGCCCAGGTGCTGTTCTTTGAAAGCGACGAAGTCTGCGAGACCTCCTACAAGGACCGCGGCGGCAAGTACCAGGGCCAGCGCGGGGTCACGCTGCCCAAGGCCTGAGCGCCGTGGCGCGTCTGGCTTGCGACCCGCCCGGACAAACCCGCACCAGACAGAGGTCTACCCCAGACTTTGGGCGAATTGTTGCCCGCAGCCCGCCAGACGCAAACTGATTTCCACGCCGAAAGTTGTTCCCGGCGCAGGAGATCACCATGCAGGCTTTTCACAGAATCCCCACGACGACATCCGGCCCCGGCGGGGTCCTACACGCAAACGGCGCTTTTGCCGAATCGACGCCACCTTGTGCCTCCCCAGAATCAGCTTATCAACCTGAGGAGTTTTCCATGGCCATGACCCAAGCAGCCACTTCCGCCCCCCGGCTCATACCGCAGGGCATGGCGTATCTCCTCACGGTGCCCGGCCCCGGGGACTGCGAGCAGCATCCCCGTTACTGGCCGTCCGACCTCCTTTATTCCTTCACACTGCAAATGGCGGCGCGCGGTTTTTGCGTCAGCGCCTCCATGATGTTGGGGGACAGGGAGTACGCACTCGAGCAACTCGCCCACGCGCACACCCTGAACGACGACAGCCTGCGCGCTCTGGCAGTACGCCTGTTCACCTACTTTGATGCCCCGCCCTGCCTGACCGTCACCCAGTAACGGCTCTACAGCGCACGGCCGATTGAATCCAGCGCCACCCGCGCTGCCGCCAGGTCCCAGCCGGCCCAGCCGCAACTCTTGAAAAGCACCTGTCCCTGGGGCGCCGTGATACGGCCGCACACCACATCGGCCAGCGTTGCAAACTCCGTCACCTGCAGTCCCGCCTGAATCAGGTCGCCCGCCTCGTGGACGGCATCTGCCGTATCCACCACCACACTGCCCAACTCCGCAAAGTGTCTGCACAGCCGCGGTGACAGCTCCGCCATGGTGGGGTTGAAGGCGCCGACGGCCGATACGAATCCGTCCTCGCGCGGGAAGGCGCCCAGCACGATTTGCGAGGCCGGGGTGCAAGTTACCGCAAGCGGGCAATGAGCGAGCGCTGCGTCCGCGTCGCCCGTGACATGCGCGGTCAATCCAGATTCCCTTGCATGGCGCGCCAGCGCCTGGGCACTGGCCTCGCTGCGCGAGGCGATGTGCACCTCGCGAACACCCAGCACCTCGGCAAATGCTTCCATGTGGGCCCGGCCCTGCACGCCCGCGCCCACCACCAGCAAGGGGCCGGCGCGATCTGTTGCCAGCCACTGCGCTGCGAGGGCCGAGACGGCTGCGGTGCGCCTTGCAGTCACCGTTGGCCCGTCCAGTACCAGCCGGCGCTCGCCCGTGGCGGTGTCGAATACGACCACGTCGCCCTGGATGGCGGGCCGGCCGGTTCCCGCATTGGCCGGTGTGAAGGTGATGAGTTTCGTAATGGCCACCCGGCTGTCCAGTGCCGGCATGACGAACAGGCTGCCGCCTCCAGGTAGCGGCTGCACGAGTCGCGCGGGTACCTGGGCAGTCTTGTCTGCCAGCAGGCGCGCAATTCCGGCCACGAGAGCGCGCCAGGGCAGCGCGGCAGCAGTTTCTGCGGGGCTCAAAAGACTCGTCATGGCAGGTTGCAGGTGGTTCATGTGTGGTCGGACGGACGGGTCATTCTTGCAGCAAACGGCGGGTAACTCTGTATCGCGCTGCCGTCCTACAACGCCACGGGATTTGGGCTGTAGGGTCGGGACCGGACGGCAAATTAGCATCATGACAACAAGACAGCGCACCAGGAGCAGACATCATGTGGGCCCAACTGAAAACAGATCACGTCACCGCCACTCGCAGCCGCGCAGAGATGATCGTCATCGGTGTGGCATGCGTCCTGATTGCGGTGATGCTGACCATTTTCGCCACGGTGGCGCGTGACCAGGTCCGAAAGGCCGAGTTGCGTGATGCACTGGTACAGGCCCAAAGCACGGCTATTGCCCGCTGTTGGGCCAACGCGCTCAACCCGTCGGCCATGCGCAGCTGCAGTGCCGAGCTTGCATCGCAAGTCGGCATGAACCCCTCCTACGATCTGCGCGCGCCGGAACGCCCGCAAACTGGAAGGAATGCCTCGCTGGTGTCCTACCAGAATTGAGCCGGTGCCTGGATTGACAAGCGGCCTCAGGGCCGCCTGAGTGTTCAGTGCTCCGTTCCGGCACTCACGCCGGCGTCCCGTTCCGTTCGCAGCGCACACGCCACCGCTACCTGCAGGCCACGCACCATGTCCTGCAAGGGCATGGCCGGTAAGCCTTGAGAAGGCAGCCACGGCACGTGGATGAATCCGCCGCGCACGCCCTTCAGTCCAGGCATGCCCGCCAGCGCATGCATGAGCCCATAAAACACGTGATTGCAGACAAACGTACCGGCGGTCTGTGACACCTCCGCCGCCACCCCCTCTTGGCGGATCGCCAGCATCATGGCTTTGACGGGCAGGGTGCTGAAGTACGCCGCCGGTCCCTCGGCGGCGACGGCCTTGTCGACTGGTTGCGCGCCCGCGTTGTCGGCAATCCGCGCGTCATTGATGTTGATGGCCACGCGCTCCAGCGACAGGGCCGCCCGGCCGCCCGCCTGGCCGACACAGAGGACCAGCGATGGCTGGTGCGTTGCCAGCAGGCCATGCAGCACCTCAGTGGACTTGTCAAAAACAGTGGGCAGCTGCGCCGCGACGATGCGGTGGCCTGCAACTTCCCGGCCATGCAGGGCCTGCACTGCCAGCCAGCTGGGGTTGAGGGTGTCGCCTGCAAACGGGTCAAAGCCTGTCATGAGGACGCGATGTGTGCTGACGGGGGCGGGGAGTACCATCGCCCGAGTTTAAGTACAGTCACGCCAGACAAAAGACACAACAGGAAAACGCCATGAGGAGAACGCCATGAAATGGGAAGGCAATCGCGAGTCAGACAATGTGGAAGACCGCCGTGATGAAGGTGGTGGTGGTGGTGGCGGCGGTGGCCTGGGCGGCATGCTCGGCGGGCGCGGCATTGGAGTGGGCACCATCGTCGTTGCGCTGGTGGGCGGCTGGATCTTCGGCATCAACCCCATGACGATCCTCAGCGCGCTCAGCGGCGGCGGCGCTCCCACCGAGGTGGTGCAGCAGCAGGGCCCGGCGAAAGCACCCCCCGCCAACGACCGGGAAGCCAAGTTCGTGTCCACCGTGCTGGCCGACACTGAAGATGTGTGGAACACCCAATTCAAGAAGGGCGGCGGCACCTACCGCAGCCCCAAGCTCGTGCTGTTCCGCGGCGCGACACCCACCTCCTGCGGCCAGGGGCAGTCAGCCATGGGTCCGTTTTATTGCCCGGCCGACCAAAAGGTCTACATCGATCTCGGCTTTTACGAAACGCTGAAAAACAAACTGGGCGCGCCCGGCGACTTTGCCCAGGCCTATGTGATCGCGCATGAGGTGGGCCACCACGTGCAAAACGTGCTGGGCATCAGCGCCAAGATGGACCAGATGCGCAGTCGCGTGAGCCAGACCGAATACAACGCGATGAGTGTCAAGCTGGAATTGCAGGCAGACTGCTTTGCCGGCGTCTGGGCCTTTCATGCGCAAAGCGCCTTCCAGATCCAGCCTGGCGATATTGATGAAGCCATGAACGCCGCGGCCAAGATTGGTGACGACGCGTTGCAACGCTCATCGGGCCGCTCGGTCGTGCCCGAGAGCTTCACCCACGGTTCCAGCGCCCAGCGCCAGCGCTGGTTTTCCAACGGGTTCAAGAGTGGGGATATCAAGGCCTGCGATACGTTTGGCGCCGGCAGGCTGTGACCGAAAAGCTGATCGACCCAGCGCCAATTCTGGACGCCAGATTCACCCGCGCACTCAAATGTCATGCAGAGGGCTGGACGTCAGATGCCAAGCTCCTTTGCGTCGACATTTTGTTGCAGCAGCCACGCCACGCTGGCGCGCTTGAGTTGCTGGGTGTCATTGGGTGCCAGGAGCAGGATTACGTCAGGGCAGCCGCATTTCTGTCTCGCGCGATCCAGGCTGATCCAGACAACGCCGCCTGCCACCTGAACTACGGCACGGCACTGCAGGGGTTGCGGCAGCTTGAAGCGGCCGTGGCCAGCTTCAGCCGCGCCATCGAGCTGTCACCGGGAGTGGCTGAATTCCACTTCAACCGTGGCAATGCGTTCAAGCAGTTGGGGCGCCTGGCCGATGCTGCGGCCGACTACAGCGAATCGATCAAACTCAAACCGTCGCTCGCGGATGCGTGGTGGAGCAAGTCCTTCGTGCTCCTGCTGGCCGGTGATTTTGAAAACGGGCTGCCGCTTTTTGAGTGGCGCCGATTCAGGCAGGGCGGGCAGGGCGGACGCGACTTTGGCAAGCCGGCCTGGACCGGCCGGGAGCCACTCACCGGCAAGACCATCCTGTTGCATGCAGAGCAGGGCTTGGGCGACACGATCCAGTTCTGCCGCTACGCCGGCATCGTCGCCGGGCTGGGAGCGCGCGTGTTGCTGGAGGTCCAGCCTGAGCTGGTCACCCTGCTTGGGACCCTGCAAGGTGTTGCAAGCGTCTTCGCCAGGGGAACTCCGCTACCGCAATTCGATTGCCACTGCGCGCTGATGAGCTTGCCGCTGTTGCTGCGCACACGGCTTGATTCGATACCCTCGCCCCCGCATTACCTGCAAAGCACGGCAGACAAGCGCCA
>JACMQX010000211.1 GCA_014376765.1 Ramlibacter sp.
CTCCATCTCATGCTGCGCTTCGATGAACCGTTGCTGGATGGCCACGATAGCGCCCAAATCGCGGCCTACAGCCAGCAGGGGGCCGTTCTCGCCCAAGCGGATGGCGGTGTACGCGACAGCAAGGTTGCCGCCCTTGTCCAGCGGGTGGTTGATCTCGCGGCGGCGGGCCAGGCCCGTATCGTTGACTTCCTTGAGCAGGAGCTCGACCTTGCCGCGCGTCTCGCCGGTGACGGTGTCAGCCCATGAGCGGCCTACCCATTCGTGCGCGGTGGAGGGGATTGATGTGGCGCCGCCCTGGGTAACGCTGCGGATCACACCCGCGTCATCCAGCACCAGGGCGATGTCGCTGGCCAGCGACACGAAGGTCTGCGCAATTTCAGGCGCCCAATCAGACAGGCCGCTCAGGTCAGGCTTTGGTGCGTCGGGGGCCATCATGCGGCACCGGCGCCACGGCCCGGATTGGCGGGATGGTTGGGACTGGTTGCGTGCAGCATGTAGTGAGTTTAGGTTTGCGGGTAATGAAGTTCCATCCGTGCTTACACTGTAAACGCTAATTGACACTTTAACCTGTCAAGTTAAAAATCATTTTCATGTCCCGCCCCTCTTTTTCTGCAATAACCGAGCTTTTCAAGCCGATTACCTGGTTTCCGCCCATGTGGGCCTTTGCGTGTGGGGTGGTGGCCTCGGGGGTGCCGTTGGCCGGAAACTGGGCTCTGGCAATCGTGGGCATTGCGCTGGCGGGGCCGTTTGTCTGCGCCACCAGCCAAGCCGTCAATGACTGGTTTGACCGGCATGTCGATGCCATCAACGAACCCCAGCGGCCGATTCCTTCAGGCCGCATGCCCGGGCGCTGGGGTCTTTATATTGCCATCGTCTGGACCGTCGTGTCCCTGCTTGTGGCCACGTTGCTGGGGCCCTGGGGCTTTGGCGCGGCTGCCTTGGGACTTGTGCTGGCCTGGGCCTACAGCGCGCCACCCCTGCGGCTGAAGGAGAACGGCTGGTGGGGCAACGCTGCCTGCGGTTTCAGTTATGAAGGCATTGCCTGGGCAACCGGCGCGGCCGTCATGGCCGGCGGCCAGATGCCGGATGGGCGCTCGCTAGCGCTGGCAGCGCTCTATAGCGCGGGCACGCACGGGATCATGACCCTCAATGACTTCAAGGCGGTGGAGGGCGACAGGCAAATGGGCGTGCGCTCGCTGCCGGTCCAGCTGGGCGTTCAGAAGGCCGGCACCGTGGCCTGCTGGATCATGGCGCTGCCTCAAGTGGCCGTCGTGTTGCTCCTGGCGAAATGGGGCCGGCCGGTTCACGCCATCGCAGTGGGGCTGTTGTTGGGCCTGCAGGTTTTGTTGATGGACTACTTCATGGCGAGTGTGAGCAAACGCGCGCTTTGGTACAGCGGTTTTGGTGTGCCGGTTTTTGTCGCCGGCATGATGGTCAGCGCCTTTGCCTTGCGCGGACTAGCTGGGGCGACCCCATGAAGGCACGAGGGGAATCAAATGAGCCAGATTGAAACGTTTGACGTGGTGGTGGTCGGCGGCGGGCCCGCCGGCGCAACGGCTGCCCATGATCTTGCCCGCCTGGGCCGCACGGTGCTGATGCTGGACCGCGCAGGCCGGGTGAAGCCTTGCGGCGGCGCCATCCCGCCGCGCCTCATCAAGGACTTCGCCATTCCGGACCACTTGCTGGTGGCCAAGGCGAAGTCGGCGCGCATGGTGTCGCCTAAAGACAACCGGGTCGACATCCCGATCGAGGATGGCTTTGTGGGCATGGTCAACCGCGAGGATTTTGACGAGTGGCTGCGCGAGCGCGCGGTGGAGGCTGGTGCCGTTCGGCGTACCGGTACTTTCGAGAAGCTGTCCCGCGATGCCGACGGGGTGAGCGTGGTGCACTTCAATGTGCGCCAGCGCCCCCAGCCGGGCGAAGGCATGGCCGCCCATGTGCGCGCACGCGCCGTGATTGGCGCAGACGGCGCACGCTCTGAAGTGGCGCGGCAGGCAGTGCCTGGCGCCGAGCGGACGAAGTATGTGTTCGCCTACCACGAGATCGTGCGGGCGCCAGAGATCAAGCCGGCCGGCTATGACGGCTCGCGTTGCGATGTGTTTTACCAAGGCAAGTTGTCACCCGATTTCTACGGCTGGGTATTTCCCCACGGAGACACCCTGAGCATCGGCACCGGCAGTGCAGACAAAGGCTTCTCGCTGCGTGGCGCCGTTACCGACTTGCGCGCGGCAGCGGGCCTGCAGAACGCCGAAACACTCCGCCGCGAGGGCGCGCCCCTGCCGATGAAGCCGCTGCCCCGCTGGGACAACGGCCGGGACGTGGTGATGGCCGGGGACGCTGCCGGGGTGGTGGCCCCGGCGTCTGGCGAGGGCATCTACTACGCCATGGTCGGCGGGCAACTGGCGGCTGAGGCAGTCAATGAGATGCTGCTGACGGGCAACCCCGCCGCGCTCAAGCTGGCCCGCAAGCGCTTCATGAAGGCGCACGGCACGGTGTTCTGGGTGCTGGGAGTGATGCAGTCGTTCTGGTACAGCAGCGATCGCCGGCGCGAGCGTTTCGTGAAGATCTGCGAGGACCGGGACGTGCAGCAGCTGACCTTTGAGTCATACATGAACAAAAAGCTCACCCGTCGCAAGCCAATGGCGCATGTGCGGATTTTCTTCAAGGACATGGCCCACCTGCTGGGACTGGTCAAGGTATGAGGCGTGTGGCGCCTCATGGACCCTACTCACGTAACCAAGCCGCCTGATGGCTGCGGACCTGTCAGCCCGGCTGATTGACTTTGTTATCTTGTTGACCGTGCTGGAGGGTGTGGGCCTGGCCGGCTACCACGCGGTAACGGGCCGGGGGCTGGCCCCCGGGCACTACGCACTCAATATGGTGTCAGGACTGTGCCTGATGCTCGCGCTGCGCAGTGTTCTGGCAGACGCGGGCATTTTCTGGATGGCAGGATTGGTCGCGTGCGCCGGGCTGGCCCACGGCGCGGACGTCTGGCGCCGGCTCGCACCCTAGTGCCAGCTGGCCTTTAAGCTGCTCGACGTAAGCGCTGCACCAGGCCTTGGCCGCGCTAGTTTGCCGCCAAAGATGGGGCACGCTCCGTTTTTTTCCTTGGGCTTGCCCGCGTAGAGCTGTCACTTGGCGCCGCCCGACCACCCGCTTTTGGCTTAGGGACGCGGGCGGCCATGGAAATGGCCAGCAATGAAATCATCAAGCAGGCCGTGATGGCGGGCATGGACCTGGACAACGCGCTCATTGCGGTACTTGATGTCGAGGGCGCGCCCGTGGTACGTGCGTGGAGCGTGGCGAGAGCTTCCTGGCCGGGCATTATGCGCGGCACCTGTTGCTGACAGGGGCCGGTAAAGCACGGGGGGCGTTCTGAAGGGATCGATCAGGGACAATGGCGGCTTTCACAAAACCGGTGTCCCGAGTGGCCGCACAATCCGCAACCGCAAGTACCCCGATGGTTGACGCGCCTGCCGCGTCGGTCATGACACCCCTGGAGCGGCGCGCCAGCACCTCGCTCGCCTTCATTTACGCCCTTCGGATGCTGGGCCTGTTCCTGGTGCTTCCGGTTTTTGCGCTTGAAGCCCACCGTTATCCCGGCGGCGACGACCCCGCGTTGATCGGGCTTGCCATGGGTATTTACGGCCTGACCCAAGGCCTTCTGCAACTTCCTTTTGGCCTGGTCTCCGATCGTCTGGGCCGCAAGCGGGTCATCGTCTTCGGCCTGCTGGTGTTTGCGGCCGGCAGCTTTCTGGCGGCCACGGCCGGCACCTTGACGGGGCTGATCGCAGGTCGTTCCCTCCAAGGCGCAGGCGCTGTTTCAGCCGTGGTCACAGCCCTTCTTGCCGACCAGACGCGCGATGCGGTGCGCACCAAGGCGATGGCCCTGGTTGGCGCCAGCATCGGGCTCATGTTTGCGTTGTCGCTCGTGGCGGCCCCCCTGCTGACGGCGCTGGTCGGGCTACCCGGCCTTTTCGCCATCACCGGCTGCCTTGCCTTGGTCGGGATCGCGGTGGTGATCTGGGTGGTTCCGCCTGAACCGCCGCGGCAGGTGAATGCGCCGCGTGGCAGCCTCATGGAAGTGCTGCGCCACGGGCCGACGCTGCGGCTGAATTTTGGCGTCTTCGCGCTGCACGCAGTGTTGCTGGCCATGTGGGTGGCAGTACCCTCGCTGCTGCTGCAAGCCGGGCTGCCCAAGGAACACCACTGGTGGGTTTACCTGCCGGCTGTGTTCGGCTCGTTTGCGGTGATGGGGTTCACGCTGTTCCCGCTGGAGCGCCGGGGCTACCTGCGGGCCGTGTTCCTCAGCGCTGTGGGCCTGATTGCGCTCGTGCAGGCGGGGTTGGCTGTGCTTTCCATCGCCACTCCGGGCATTGGCGTGCTGTCGCTGGCGCTGTTCCTGTTTTTCTGCGGCTCCAATGTGCTGGAGGCCTGCCAGCCGAGCATTGCCTCGCGCAACGCGCCGCCACATGCGCGCGGGGCGGCGCTGGGTTTCTACAATACGCTGCAATCGCTGGGGTTTTTTGCTGGCGGGGCGCTTGGCGGTACGCTGGTCA
>JACMQX010000003.1 GCA_014376765.1 Ramlibacter sp.
AAGTACCTGGCGGACGCACCGCGTTTTCTGCACTACATCCGCACCACAGCCGACCGTTACCGCGAGCTCGGCCCTTTCCTTAAACTGATCGACCAGATCGAAGGCACCGAGCCCGTCGTCGGCTTCGCCTACGGGCGCATGTGATGCCCCGGTTTCATTGCCCCGTGGCGCTGGCCAGCGGCGACGTGCTGGAGTTGCCTGCAGGCACAGCACGGCATGTGCAGGTGCTGCGCATGCAACCGGGTGGCCTGATCACACTGTTCAATGGCCAGGGCGGCGAGTTTGATGCCGTGATTGAGCAGATGGGCCGCAGCGATGTGCGCGTGCGGGTGGGAGTGCACCGTGCCGTTGAACGCGAGGCGCAGCGTGAGATTCATCTGGCAGCCGGCATGCCAGCCAATGAGCGCATGGACTGGTTGGTTGAAAAAGCGACCGAGCTGGGCGCGGCCAGCATCCAGCCCCTCATGACCGAGCGCACCGTGCTGCGCATCAAGGGCGAACGGGCCGACAAGAAGCTGGCTCACTGGCAGGCGATTGCAGTCGCAGCGTCTGAGCAATGCGGGCGCAATCGCGTGCCCGTGATTCACGAGGTGCTGACGCTGAGCCAGTGGACAGCCGCAGGCAGCGCCCAGGGCCAGCGCCTGCTGCTGTCCCTGGCCGAAGGCTCGCGCCCGCTGTTGCAGGTAGCGCAGCAGCAAGGCGTCATAACGCTGCTCTCCGGGCCTGAAGGCGGCTTGAGTGCTGCAGAGGAAGCTGCTGCAGTTGCGGCCGGCTTTGCACCCGTATCGCTGGGCCAGCGCATCCTGCGCGCAGAGACTGCGCCACTGGCCGTGCTGGCCGCGTTGACTGTGGGGCTGAGCTTCAACGCACAGGCCTGCGACCTGGCCGGACCATGAACCGCAACCTCTGGCTGCTGGCCGCAGCGCAGGCGCTGTTTCTCACCAACAACGTCACCTTCATCGCCATCAACGGACTGGTCGGACTGGCGCTGGCGCCACTGGGCTGGATGGCGACCTTGCCGGTCATGGGCTATGTGGTGGGCGGCGCCTTGTCCACCCACATCGTGGCCGCCACCCAGTCGCGCTTCGGCCGCAAGGCCTCGTTCCAGCTGGGCCTGGCGGTGGGGATGCTGTCGGCGTTGCTGTGTGCCTACGCTGCGTTCGGGCGCCACTTCTGGCTGCTGATTGCCGCCACGGTGCTGGCGGGCTACTACAACGCCAATGCGCAGCTGTACCGCTTTGCCGCCGCCGAGCTGGCCCCTGCTTCTGCCCGCGAGAAAGCCGTGTCGCTGGTGATGGCAGGCGGCCTTGCCGGCGCGGTGATCGGCCCCAACCTGGCGATGCAGACGCGCGGCCTCTTCAGCGTGCCTTTTGCCGGCGCTTACCTGGCGCTCGCTGGCGTGGCGCTACTGGGCATGGTGGTGCTGTCGTTCATCACCTTTCCACCCGTGCCGGTCAAAAGTGAATCGCGCGAGGGCCGGCCCTTGCTCACCATCATGCGCGAGCCGCTGTTCATCGTCGCCGCCGCCTGCGGCTCGCTGGGCTATGGCGTGATGAACCTGCTGATGGCCGCCACGCCGATTGCAATGCAGCAATGCGGCCTGCCATTTTCAGACGCGGCCTTCGTGCTCGAGTGGCACGTGATCGGCATGTTTGCGCCGGGCTTTTTCACCGGGCACCTGATCAAGCGCTTTGGCGCGCTGCCCATCATGAGCACGGGGATTGCGTGCTACCTGGTCTGCATCGCGATTGCGCTGTCTGGCGTGGAACTGCACCAGTTCACCGCTGCGCTGTTTCTGCTGGGGATTGGCTGGAATTTCCTCTTCACCGGTGCGACCACGCTGTCGCTCCAGACGTACAGGCCAGAGGAAAAGGATCGTGCGCAGGGCGCCCTGAATTTCTTCATGTTTGCGACGCTGGCCATGAGCTCGCTTGCTTCTGGCGTGCTGGTCACCACCCAGGGCTGGCACCTGCTCAACCTGGGATCGCTCGTGCCTGTGGCGCTGACGGCCGCTGCGCTGGGCTGGCTGGCCCTGCAGCGCCGCGCAGCAGCCGCACCCGGGACTCCATGACGCCTTGAAGGGCAGGCCGGGCGTTAATAGCGCGCGTCCAGCCAGGCCTTGAGCTCGGCAAACACCGGCTCCGGATCGGACTCGTTGAAGATCTCGTGGTAGTACCCGTCAAAGCAGCGCACCTTCAAATACCTGGCAGGTGCAGCCGCAGCAAAAGCGCGACTGCCGGCCGGGTTGACCAGGTGGTCATCGCCCGCATACATCAGCAGCGTGGGCGTGGTCCAGCGGGGCGCACGGCTCACCGTCTGCGGCCCCGCGGTGGCGATATACCGTGCCAGCCGCCCCGAGATGCGGTCGTGCACCAGCGGGTCGGCCCGATAGGCGTCCACTACAGCCCGGTCGTGCGAGAGGAAGTTGCTGTCCAGCCCGTTGCCCACGCACATGTTGGGCACGAGCTTGGGCAGCACCGCCAGCAGCATTTTCTGGCCCAGGCCCAGCCACGGGTCGAATGCAGGCGATGAGAGCACCAGCCCCTCCACCATGTGCGCGTGCATAGCCACAAAACGGGCCGCCACCAGGCCGCCCATGCTGTGCCCCAGCAGGACCAGCGGGGTGTTGCGGTCCATCCGGGCACGGGTGCTTTCCAGGACGTCGCCCAGGTCATCAATCAGCCGCGTTTCAGATGGCAGCACACCGCGCACACCGCCGGATTCGCCATGGCCGTACTGGTCATAGCCGCGCGCTGCAAAGCCCCATTTGTTGAGACGCCGGGCCAGTGCGTCATAGCGGCCTGCATGTTCGCCCAGGCCGTGCACGAACAACACCACGCCGCGCAATGCCGGGTCTTCTTCGTCAAGTGGCCAATCCTGAATGGCGAGGTTGTCGCCGTCGCCGGCGGTGTAGGTCGATAGAAATGAATCCGTCATGAACGCCCGCTGGCCTCGCTGCGGGTTTAAGGCAGTTGTGCGATCACCTGGGCCACCGCTGCCGTCAGCTTCTTCGCATACGGCACATGCAGGAATTCGTTCGGGCCGTGCGCGTTGCTGCGCGGGCCGAGCACGCCGCAGACCATCATCTGCGAGGTGGGAAAGCCCTTGCTCAGCATGTTCATGAGCGGGATGGTGCCGCCTTGGCCGATGTAGCCGCAGGGCGCGCCAAAGTGCGCCTGCGAGGCGTCGTTGAGTGCCTTCTCGAACCACGGCGCGGTAGTGGGCGCGTTCCAGCCGGTGGCGCCGCCGTTGCTCTCAAAAGTCACGCGGGCCTGGTAGGGGGCGTTGTCTTCCAGCAGGGCCTTCATCTCGCGCACGGCCTGGTCAGCTTCGACCAGCGGGGGCAGGCGCAGGGAAAGCTTGAAGGCGGTGTAGGGGCGCAGCACATTGCCCGCATCCTTGAGGCTGGGGAAGCCTTCGGCGCCAGTCACGCTGAGCGTGGGCGTTCAGGTGCGGTTGAGCAGGGCCTGCACCGGTTCGGTGGTGGTTGGCAGGGCGAAAGCGGTGGAGCCTTCGCAGTCGTAATGGGCCCAGGGAAAGCGCTTGTAGATTTCGTCGCCCAGGATGGCGGCCGTCGCTTTGGCCTGCGCCAGCCGGTCTGCCGGCACTTCGCAATGGAAGCTGGCGGGAAGCAGGCGGCCGGTCTTGCTGTCTTCCAGGCGGTCCAGCACCTGCCGCATGATGCGAAAGCTCGACGGCACCAGGCCCGACGCATCGCCCGAGTGGACGCCCTCGGTGAGGATCTCGACCTTGAGCGTGCCGCTGGCCATGCCGCGCAGGCTGGAGGTCAGCCACAGCTGATCGTAGTTGCCGGCGCCGGAATCCAGGCAGATGACCAGATCCACATCACCCAGCCGCGGGCGCAGCGCATCCACATAGGGCAGCAGGTCGTAGGAGCCCGACTCCTCGCAGGTCTCGACCAGGCCCACGATGCGCGGATGCGGCACGTTCTGCGCCTTCAGGGCCTGCACGGCGGCAATGCTGGCGTACACCGCATAGCCGTCGTCAGCACTGCCGCGGCCATAGAGCTTGCCGTCTTCGTACTTGGGCGTCCAGGGGCCCAGGTCGCTGCGCCAGCCGTTGAACTCGGGCTGCTTGTCCAGGTGGCCGTACATCAGCACTGTCTGGCTCGACTGCGGCTTGGTCGCGGCAATCTCGAAGAACAGCACTGGCGTGCGGCCTTCCATGCGCACGATCTCCAGCGTCAGGCCCTCGACTTTTTGCGCCTCGACCCAAGCCGCTGCATTGCGCAGGACGGTGTCCAGGTAACCGTTCTGGGCCCAGTCCTTGTCAAAGCCGGGGGACTTGGCCGGGATGGTGATGTAGTCGGTGATCTGTTTGACGATGTCGCTGTCCCATTGCCGGGTGGCGTGGGTCAGGGCGCGCGCGGCGTCCAGCGTGCCTTCGGGCATTTCGCGGTGCAGGGGTGCGTTCATGTAGGGTCTTTCCGTGGGGCCAGTGATGCGGGGGTAAGGCGCGGCAAGGCAGCGCTACACCTCACTTTACGCTTGACGCCTCACTCACGCTAGAGTGGCGGCTGGCAACCTTGGAGGACGGCATGGCAAAGGCAGGGCGCAATGCTGCGGCGCAAAGCGGCGTCATCAGGTCGGGCACAGGCGGCTGGACCTACGAGCCCTGGCGGGACAACTTCTACCCCAAGGGCCTGGCGCAAAGCAAGGAGCTGGCGTATGCGGCGCAGCACCTGACGGCCATTGAGGTCAACGGCACCTACTACAGCACCTTCAAGCCGCCCACCTTTGCCAAGTGGCACGACGAGACGCCGGACCACTTCATGTTCTCGCTCAAGGCGAACCGCTTTGCCACCAACCGCAAGGTACTGGGCGATGCCGGCGAGTCGATCGCGCGCTTCACCCAAAATGGCCTGGTGGAGCTGGGCCCCAAGCTGGGCCCCATCGTCTGGCAGTTCATGCCGACCAAGGTGTTCGACCCGGTGGACTTCGAGGCCTTCCTCAAGCTGTTGCCCAAGGCCGTTGACGGCGTCAAGCTGCGCCATGCGCTGGATGTGCGGCACGCCAGTTTCATGACGCCAATCTTCCTGAAGCTGGCGCGCAAGTACAAGTGCGCCGCGGTCTTTACCGACTCGGACGACTACCCGTCGTTTGCCGACATCACCGGCAGCTTTGTCTATGCGCGGCTGATGCGGACGCAAAGCCGGTTGAAGACCGGCTATGCGCCCAAGGCGCTGGACCGCTGGGCGCAGGCGGCGAGAATCTGGCAGGGTGGGGGCGAGCCGCCGGACGTGCCGCGTGTGCAGGACGCCGCAGCGCAGCCTCCAGCAGCGAAAGCC
>JACMQX010000026.1 GCA_014376765.1 Ramlibacter sp.
ACTGTCCGGCTTAACGGGCGGCTGCCCGGTCCGATATCATTTTTGGTGTGATGAACACCAGCATTTCGGTTTTTGTGCTGCTGCGTGTGCGTGACTTGAACAGGTTGCCAATAGCGGGCAAATCGCCCAGCAAAGGCACTTTGGTCTCGTTCTCGTTTTCTGTCTGTTCAAAAATGCCGCCGATCACAACGGTGCCACCGTTTTCAACCAGCACCTGAGTCTTGATGTGCTTTGTGTTGATCGCGAAACCGGCGGGTGTCGACACGCCAACCGTGTCCTTGTTGACGTCCAGGTCAAGGATGATATTGCCCTCAGGCGTGATCTGAGGTGTCACTTCCAGCTTCAGATTGGCTTTGCGGAAGGCGATGGACGTCGCGCCACTGGACGTGGCAATCTGATAAGGCAGCTCGGTGCCCTGCTCGATGAGTGCCTTGGTCTGGTCCGCTGTGACAACACGCGGGCTGGAAACCACTTTGCCTTTGCCATCAGCTTCAAGCGCCGAGAGTTCCAGGTTCAGGAAACGGTTGGCCGCTGAGCTGAAGATCGAGACGGCAAACGAGGCCGGTGTACCGAAGCCCAGGCCGTTGGCTGGCAGATTCACAAAGCTGGTGTTGAGGGTGGTGGGCACAACGGCGCTCTCACGCGTTTGTCCCGAGACGGCATCGTAGCTGCCACCAATTGCGACGCGATTGCCGCCGCCAACGCCGTAGCCTGCATCCCCACCGCGAATGCCCCGCAGGTCCGAACCGCCAAGGCGCACACCCAGGGACTTGCCAAAGGTGTCAGAAGCTTCCACGATACGGGCTTCGATCAGCACCTGCCGCACTGCGATGTCGAGCTTGGCAATCAGCGCCTGAACCTGTTCGAGCTTGCTGCTGATGTCGGTGACAAAAAGCTGGTTGGTACGGGGCTCTGCAATGACACTGCCGCGAGCGCTCAGGATGCGAGCCGTCGCGCTGCCGCCGCCCGTTGACAACAACTGCGCTGCAATTTCAGCCGCCTTGGTGTAGTTCAGCTGAAACGACTGGGTACGCAGTGACTCCAGGCCTTGAATGGCTACGCGGGACTCCAGGTCGAGTTTTTCCTTGGCGGCGATCTCATCCTTGGGTGCAATCCACAAAACGTTGCCGCTCTTGCGCATGCCCAGGCCCTTGGCCTGCAAGATGATGTCCAGCGCCTGATCCCACGGCACGTCCTTGAGGCGGAGTGTCACGGCGCCGGTGACGGAATCGGAAGTCACGATGTTGAAGTTGGTGAAGTCGGCAATCACCTGCAGCAGGGACCGCACTTCAATGTTCTGAAAGTTCAACGACAGCTTCTCGCCGTTGTAGCCGGGGCCCTGCGTCAGCTTGGAAGGATCTACCTTTTGCTGGCGCACCTCGACCACAAACTGGTTGTCGCTCTGGTAGGCGCTGTGCTCCCAGGCCCCCTTGGGTTCGATGATCATGCGAACCCGGTCGCCTGCCTGGAAGGTGGTTACCGTCTGCACGGGCGTGCCGAAGTCAGACACGTCGAGCCGGCGGCGCAAGCCCTCGGGCAAGGTCGAACGCATGAATTCGACCACCAGGGTCTGGCCCTGCTGGCGGATATCAACGCCGACCTGGTTGTTGGGCAGATCCACCACAATGCGGCCCGAGCTGTCCGTGCCACGCCGGAAGTCGAGGTCTTTGAGAGGCAGGTTTTCACGGTTACGGTTTTCTGCAAACGCAGGAGCTCCCGTTGCCGCTGCCGCAGGAGCTACAGAAATCGGGTCAAGTGTGACGAGCAAGGATTTGCCCTGCATTTGGGTCTTGTAGGCGGTAGCCTGCTTCAGGTTGAGCACAACGCGTGTGCGATCGCCCGCCTGCACGACGTTGACCGACTTGAGGTTGCCCTGGTTGATGTCAACCGTGGAGCGGCCAAGCCCATTGGCAACTCCCGGAAAGTCGAGCGCAATGCGTGCGGGGGCCTGGATGGCAAAGCCTGCCGGTGGGGCGGCCAACGCCTGCGACAGATCGATCCGGATCACTTCGACACCGCCCTGGATGGAGCCAGTGACGGACTCAATAGCCGTAGTCTGTGCATGCGATGGCAGCGCCATCGCGAGAGCAAATGCGGCGAGTGCAGCCTGCCGCATCAGTTGCCAAGTCAAACCGTTGTACTTTGTCATTTTTACCTCTCTTGCAGCTGCAACTTGGCAGTGCGTTCGATCCATTCACCCGCTGCGTCCTGGACGATTTCCCGCAGGGCCACCTCGGTTTCACCGACCTTGACGATCTTTCCGTAGTTCTGGCCCAGATGGTTGCCGAGCCGAACCTGGTAGAGCAGGTTGTCGACCTTGACCAGGGCGACCGGCTGGCCTTCCTTGATCAGGCTGCCCACCATGCTCATCGCGTCAAGCGGGAACGCTTCCAAAGGCTCCTTGCGGCGTGCCAGTTCGGGTGCGATCAATGCAGCGTTGGCGGTTGCCTGGGTTGAATCCCGCTTCAGGGCCTGCGTCAGCTTCTGGTTGCTGAAGGGCTCTGTAGAACCCTCCTGCGTGTAAGTCTGGGGCGTAAAAAGTTTGGGTTCGGTAATGGGCGTAACCTTGGGTTTGGTCTGGTTGCGCTGTTCAGTGATCCATTGCTGGAGTTCATCTTCACCCGATGAGCTGCAGGCTGCCAATACAAGGCCCAGGGCCATGACAGCAAGTATGCGTGGAGCCATCTTCATTTTTTGGCTCCGGCTACCGGCGCTGCAGCCTTGCGCTGCGCGGCCACTTCATCGGCATCAAGGTAGCGGAAGGTCTTGGCCGTGGCATCCATGCTCAGCGTACCCTCACGCGCAGGGACGATGGTCAGGTTGTTGAGCGTCACGATGCGCGACAGATTGGCTACGTCGGATGCAAACGCGCCCATGTCGTGATAGCGGCCAGTCACCCGCAGGGCGATGGGGAGCTCGGCATAGTATTCGCGTACCACCACACTGCCGGGGCGGAACAGGTCAAACTGCAGACTGCGGCCAAGGCCCGCCTGATTGACGTCTGACAGCAGGGCATCCATTTCAGCTTTGCTGGGCAGTTGCTTTTCAAGTTGCGTCACATACTGCTGGACCTGCTCACGCTGTTTCTTCAGCACATCCAGGTTGACCGCCTGCGCCAGGTTCTTCTGGTAACTTTCACGCAAGGTAATTTCCTTGGCGCGCTCGGCGTCAAGCTCCGCATCCGATGTGTTGAGCCAGAGAAACCAGAGCGCCACCACAACCATCACCGTCACCGCCATGCACAGCAGATAGCGCGGCAGGGCTGGCCAGGATGAAGGATCGTTGGGGTTGAGGCCTCGGAATTGCGATTGCAGGCGGTTTTGCCATGCCGCGAGGTCGATATTGAGTGAGGGTTTTGTTGCCATGTCGTTGACCCGTTACGTCTTGGCCGCGGCCTTGGCCGGCGCAGATGCAGGTGCAACCGCCGGGACCGCAACGGCGCCGGCGGCAGCAGCGCTGGCCGCAGCCGCTGCCTGCTGCGCCAGGTCGCTTGCGCGGCGCAGGCGCACGCGAATAGTGAAATTGGACACGCGCCGCGAATCACGCGGGCCCAGAGCCACATTGCCCGCCACGATTTCAACCAGATCCGGCTTGGTGAGCCACACGCTGTTGTAAGCAAGATTGCGCAAAAACTCGGAGACCCGCTCATTGGACTGCGCAACACCAGACAAAGTAACGTTCTGGTTTTCCTGCCGCATGCTGTTGATGTACACGCCGTCGGGCAGCTGCTTGACCAGCTCATTCAGGAGATGGACGGGCAGGTTACGGTCCGACTGCAAGTCTTCAACCGCCTGCTGGCGCGCGCGAAGCGCTGCGATCTCTGTCTGCAGGTTCGCGATTTCCTTGATCTGGCCTTCCAGCCGCTTGATCTCGTTCGTCAGGAAATTGTTCTTGCTCTGCTGGGACGAAATTTGTGTCTGGTACCAGAGATAGACGCCGCCTGAGACAAGACCGCCGAGCATGGCGGCCACACCGAGGGACGCGTAGAACGCATCGCGCATGCGCTTTCGCGCGGCTTCGCGGTGCGGGAGCAGGTTGATCAGGATCACTGCAGGAACCTCCGCATGGCCAATCCGCAGGAGGTCAGGTACGAAGGGGCTTCCCGACGCATTTTCTTCTCGCGGATGCCTTCTCCGATCTGCATGCCGTCAAACGGGTTGACGAGGCTGCAGGCAAATGAAGTCTGTTGGGTGACGGCTTCTGTCAGGCCCGGAAGCGCGGCGGAGCCGCCCGCCAGCATCACGTAGTCCACTTTGTTGTGGGGCGTACTGGTGAAGAAGAACTGCAGGGCACGGCCAATCTCCTGGGCCATGCTGTCCACAAAGGGGCGCAGCACGCCAGACTCATAGTCATCAGGCAAATCACCGTTGCGCTTTTTGGTTTCGGCCTCTTCAGGTGAGAAGCCGTACTGGCGCACGATCAGCTGGGTCAGCTGCGCTCCGCCAAAGGCCTGGTCCCTGTCATACAGAACTTCATCATTGCGGATGACCTGCATGCTGGTCGTGAACGCGCCGACTTCAAAAAGCGCGACCATGGTGTCCACGCCTTTGTTGGGCAGGTTCTCAATCAGCCTCCCAGTAGCCAACCGCGAGGCATATGACTCCACATCAATAATGACGGGCTTGAGCCCGGCGGCCTCAGCCAGGCCCTGGCGGTCCTGGACCTTTTCGCGGCGCGAGGCGGCAATCAGCACTTCAACATCGCCAGCGGAGGTGGTACTGGGCCCAACGACACAAAAGTCCAGGCTCACTTCTTCAAGGGAAAAGGGGATGTATTGGTTGGCTTCCGACTCAACCTGGATTTCAAGTTCGGCTTCACTCATGCCACCCGGCAAAACGATTTTCTTGGTGATGACGGCGGATGGCGGCAATGCCATCGCGACATTCTTGGTGCGGGTGCCGCTTTTCTTCACAACACGACGGACCGCTTCGGCAACTTCATCGAACTTCTCGACGTTACCATCGGTGATCCAGCCGCGTTCCAGTGGTTCGATCGCGCAGCGTTCGAGCACCAGATTACCTGCTTTGTCGCGGCCCAATTCAACCAGCTTGACGCTGGATGAACTGATGTCCAAACCCAGCAAAGGAGCGGGTTGGCGACTGAATAACGACCCCAAAGAGCTCAAGACGGTCCCCTGAAATCAGCCGTTTACAGGCCGATGAAACTTAAGAATTCACTTGAATGCTAGCAGTAAGCTCCTTGTCCGGTAAAGGTTTTTCCGATTTTGGACCTAGCTAACCGTTGCCAAAAGCCGACGTTCCCCAAGGGCTTCAATGAAGCGGAAGATCTCTCACAGACACCAGAGCTCAAGCGGTCAACAATCCTTGTGTGATCGGCTGCAAATGCCCGCATACCCGGTTTTTATAATGTTGACGCGACCTTACGCAACTATTTATGTCCAGCAAATCGCCGCCTGATGCATCCTCCCCCACCGCGCCCGCCCCAAAAAAGAGGCCTCGCTGGCTGACCTGGCTCTTGCGCCTGACGCTTTGGAGTGCCGGCCTTGCCTTGGCTGGCGTGCTCTCGGTGATGATGGTCGTGGCGGTGGCTCTGGCCGTTGCCTATCCGAATCTGCCGGATATCTCTGATCTGTCTGACTACCGGCCCAAGCTGCCGCTGCGGGTTTATTCTGCAGAAGGTGTGCTGCTCGGCGAGTTCGGCGAGGAGCGGCGCAATCTGACCCCCATCAAGGACATTCCCCAAGTCATGAAGGACGCGGTGCTGGCGATAGAGGACACCCGCTTCTACCAGCACGGCGGCGTTGACTACCTGGGCGTGATCCGGGCGGGCCTGGCCAACGTGGGACGTATCAAGAGCCAAGGCGCGTCCACCATCACCATGCAGGTGGCGCGAAATGTGTACCTGTCCTCTGAAAAAACCTACACCCGCAAGATCTACGAAATCCTGCTGACCTTCAAGCTGGAACATTTGCTGACCAAGGACCAGATCCTCGAGATCTACATGAACCAGATCTTCCTGGGTAACCGGGCGTTCGGCTTTGCGTCTGCAGCCGAGGTGTATTTCGGCAAGCCACTCAAAAGCATTTCCATCGCTGAAGCGGCGATGCTGGCCGGCCTGCCCAAGGCGCCGTCGGCCTACAACCCGGTGGTCAACCCCAAACGCGCCCGTTCGCGCCAGCTCTACATCATTGACCGCATGATGGAAAACGGCTTCATTACTGCCGAGCAGGCCTCCGCCGCGGCCAAGGAAGAGTTGAAGGTCCGCTCCGGCCCCGACAACTCGCGCATTCACGCCGAATACGTGGCTGAGACCGCTCGCCAGCTGGTGTATGCACAGTATGGCGAAGAGACCTACACGCGCGGGCTAAATGTGTACACCACCTTGCGCGCCGCCGACCAGGATGTGGCCTACCGCGCCCTGCGCCGCGGCATCATGGACTTTGAGCGCCGGCAGATCTACCGTGGACCTGAAAAGTTCATCACTTTGCCTGCCGATCCCAAGGAGGCCGATGACGCCATCGATGACGTGCTGCTGGAGCATCCCGACAACGGCGACGTGATGTCCGCAGTGGTTCTGGAGGCGGTCCCCAAAAAGATCGTTGCGATTCGTAGCAACGGCGAACAGCTCGAGATCACGGGTGACGGCCTCAAGCCTGCCCAGTCCGGCCTGTCAGACAAGGCGGCCCCCAACATCAAGTTGAGGCGCGGCGCCGTGATCCGCGTGGTCAAGACACCCAAGGGTACCTGGGAGATTACCCAGTTACCGGAAGTTGAAGGCGCTTTCGTCTCGCTGGATCCGCGGGACGGTTCCATCAAGTCGATGGTCGGTGGTTTTGACTTTGACAAGAACAAGTTCAACCACGTCACGCAGGCGTGGCGGCAGCCGGGCTCCAGCTTCAAGCCATTCATCTATTCGGCGGCGCTTGAAAAGGGCTTCACGCCTGCAACCGTTGTGAATGATGCGCCGCTGTTTTTTGACGCTGGCGTTACCGGTGGGCAGCCTTGGGAGCCCAAAAATTACGACGGCACGTTTGAAGGCCCGATGAGTTTGCGCAGGGGCTTGGCCAAGTCCAAGAACATGATCTCGATCCGCGTGCTGCAGGCTGTGGGGGCCCAGAATGCGCAGGACTGGATCAGCCGCTTTGGCTTTGATGCAGAAAAGCATCCTGCCTACCTCACCATGGCTCTGGGCGCGGGCTCTGTGACCCCAATGCAGATGGCCACCGGGTACTCGGTTTTCGCCAATGGCGGCTATCGCGTCAATCCATGGCTGATCTCGAAAATCACGGACCAGAAGGGCAAAACCCTGGTCGACAATCAGCCCCCCCGGCTCAATGAATCAGTGCGTGCGATCGACGCGCGCAATGCTTTCGTGATGGAAAGCCTGCTTCAGGAAGTCACACGCTCGGGCACTGCGGCCAAGGCCCAAGCCATGCTCAAGCGGCCCGATCTCTACGGAAAGACCGGCACCACCAACGACTCCATTGACACCTGGTTCGCCGGCTTCCAGCCGACGCTCACAGCGGTCGTCTGGATGGGTTACGACACCCCACGCAAGCTGGGCGATCGGGAAACCGGCGGCGGTTTGAGTTTGCCGATCTGGATCAATTACATGGAGGCCGTGCTCAAGGGCGTGCCTGTCATGGAGCCGGCGGCGCCCGAGGGCGTGGTGAACGTCGGCGGCGAATGGTATTACGACGAATACGTCAGAGGCGCCGGCGTGAGCAGCCTGGGCCTTGAAGACAAGGGAAATGCGCCTGTGCCCGAAAGCCAACCGCCCAAGCAGGCGATGCCGCCGGCAGACGAGAAGAAAAACATCCTCGACCTGTTCAGGAACTAGTGATCCGCCACGCTCAGGCAGCGAACTGCAGCGCCATGCCTGCCTGCTCGCCGGCATAGCGCGACAGGTTGTCAATGAATTCGCCGTTGCCTTTGGTGTCCATCCAGCGCGTGCCGTCAAACTTGTAATGAAAGCCGCCGGCTTTCGCGGCCATCCAGACTTCATGCAACGGTTTTTGCAGGTTGATGATGATCTGGCTGCCGTTGGGAAAAGTCAGCGTGATCATGCCGCCCACTCTCTGGTTGTCCACATCGGCGTCGGTTTGGTCGTTGATGCGGTCGCAGCCGGACTCAACGACCCCAAGCAGCGCTTCAGCACGATCGAGGAATTCAAGGTCGGTCATTACAATTTGGGAATGTTGCATGTTTACCGAATTCTAGTCAGCGTGATTGTCCTTGTTGCCTGCGCGGCGGCATTGAGTGGCTGCGGCCAAAAGGGCGCACTCTACATTCCGCGCGATCCGGGGGCCGCAGACCGGGCGACCCTGCCCCAGATCATCAATTCAACCTTGCCTTTCACCAGTTCGGATCCCAAGCCCGGCGTGCCAGCCCCTGCGGCCCCCGCCGCATCCACACCTTCAATGGCCGCCTCGGCGCCGGCAGCCAAATGACCGCCGAGCAACTTCCCGGCGCGCCCCGGATTGCCTGGAGGGGTGATGATTTGTGTATGGAGAACCTGCGGCTGGCCGACCTGGCTCATGCCTATGGCACGCCCTTGTTTGTGTATTCGAAAGCGTCCATGCTGGACGCGCTCGGCGCCTACCAGCGCGGCTTTGCCGGCCGCAAGTTGCAGATCTGCTATGCGATGAAGGCCAACTCGTCGCTGGGTGTGCTCCAGGTCTTTGCGCAGGCTGGCTGCGGCTTTGACATCGTCTCGGGCGGAGAGCTGGAACGCGTCCTGGCCGCAGGCGGTGAGCCGAAAAAAGTCATCTTCTCGGGCGTGGGCAAGACGCGCGCTGAAATGAAGCAGGCGCTGCAGGCGGGCATAGGCTGCTTCAACGTCGAGAGCGAAGCTGAACTGGAAGTGCTCAGCGCCGTGGCGGTGGGCCTCGGCGCGGTGGCCCCTGTGAGCATCCGCGTCAATCCGGATGTCGACCCGAAAACCCATCCCTATATTTCAACCGGCCTCAAGGGCAACAAGTTCGGCGTCGCGCAGGAACGCACCCTTGACGCCTACCGGCGCGCCGCGTCCTTGCCCGGGCTCAAGGTAGTAGGTATCGACTGCCACATCGGTTCGCAGATTACCGAGGACTCGCCCTACCTGGACGCCATGGACCGCATACTGGACCTGGTGACTGCGATCGAAGCCGCAGGAATTCCAATCCACCACATCGATTTCGGTGGCGGCCTGGGCATCAACTACAACGGCGACACGCCACCGCAGGCCGATGCCTTGTGGATGCAACTCTTTGCCAAGCTGGACTCACGCGGCTTTGGGAACAGGCATTTCATGATCGAGCCGGGACGTTCACTGGTGGGCAATGCGGGCGTGTGCCTGACCGAAGTGCTCTACCTCAAGCCGGGCGAGTTGAAGAATTTCTGCATCATCGACGCGGCAATGAACGATCTGCCGCGGCCGGCGATGTACCAAGCCTTCCACGCCATCGTTCAGCTTGCCACCTCGACAGCGGCCCCATCAACCTACGATGTCGTCGGCCCGATTTGTGAGAGCGGCGACTGGATCGGCCGCGATCGCGAGCTGGCGGTGCAGCAGGGCGACTTGCTGGCGGTCCTGTCGGCCGGTGCATATTGCATGAGCATGTCCAGCAACTACAACACGCGGGGCCGCGCGGCGGAGGTGCTGGTGGATGGCACGACGGCCCATGTCATTCGCGAACGCGAGAGTGCTGCCGACCAGATGCGCGGCGAAAAGCTGATCGGCTAAGCCGAATGCCCCGGTCAGGCCGCGCTATTGCGCATCACCGGGCCAGCCTTGAGACGCTTCTTCTTTAAGTACTGCCAGACGCGCCAGCCCAGCAGCACTGCAATGATGAAGGCGTACACCGCCACCTCGGCAAAATTGTTCTTGCCTGCCCGCATCCAGAAAAAGTGCAGGATGCCAAGGCACGAGATCACATAGATTAGCTTGTGCAACAGCTGCCAGCGTTTGGCGCCCAGCGCCTTGATGGCGCGGTTGAACGAGGTGGCCGCCAAAGGCGTGAGCAGCACAAACGCAGCAAAGCCAACCAGGATGAACGGCCGCTTGGCAATGTCCTTGGCAATGTCCGCCACATCAAAGCCCATGTCGAACCCGCTGTAGCTCATCAGATGCAGCACCACATAGAAATAGACGAACAGGCCGAACATGCGACGAAAGCGCAGCAGTGCCGGAATGTTGGTGACGCTGCGCAGCGGGGTCACAGCCAGCGTGATGCACAAGAACCTGAGCGTCCAGTCGCCCGTCGCACGGATCAGGTATTCAGCCGGGTTGGCCCCGAGCACGTTGGCATGGCCCAGCACCGCCTGAACCGTGTTGTACGCAAGCCATGCGAACGGCAGCAGGCACGCCACAAACAGCACGACCTTGGCGGCAGGGTGCAGCAGGAGCTTGGGCGGCACGCGCATCTCAGAAGTTTTTCTTGAGGTCCATGCCGGTGTAGAGCGAAGCCACCTGCGCCTCATAGCCGTTGAACATCAAGGTCTTGCGCTTCTTGGCAAACAAGCCGTCTTCACCAATACGGCGCTCCGCCGCCTGACTCCAGCGCGGATGGTCCACGCTGGGATTCACGTTGGAATAAAAGCCGTACTCCTGCGACGCAGCCTTGTTCCATGCGGTGCGCGGCTCTTTGTCGGTGAACCGGATTTTCACGATGCTCTTGCCGCTCTTGAAGCCGTACTTCCATGGCACCACAAGCCGCACCGGCGCGCCATTCTGGTTGGGCAGGACCTCGCCATACATGCCAAAGGTTAATAGGGTCAGCGGGTGGTTGGCTTCGTCCAGGCGCAGGCCCTCAACGTAAGGCCAGTCCAGAACGCGCGAGCCGACAAAGGGCATGGTCTTGGGGTCGGCCTGCGAGATAAATTCCACGTACTTCGCGCTGCCCGTGGGCTCGACTTTTTTAATCAGCTCGCTCATGGAGTAGCCCACCCATGGAATGACCATGGACCAGCCCTCAACGCAGCGCAGCCGGTAGATGCGCTCTTCCTGCGCGCTGAGCTTGAGCTGGTCTTCCTGCGTGTACTTTCCCGGCTTTTTGACCATGCCTTCGATCTCGACTGTCCATGGCCTGGGCTGCAGCGTGTGGGCGTTCTTGGCCGGGTCGGCCTTGTCGGTGCCAAACTCGTAGAAGTTGTTGTAGGTGCTGGCGTCCTTGTACTCCGTCACCTTTTCCATCAAGGTGGCACCGGACACGGCTGATTTAGCGCCCGGCAGGGTTGCCAGCTTTCCGGGCTTTTCCGTCTGGGCAAACGCCTCACGCGCGGCCCAGGATGCCATGGCCGCGCCGGCTGCACCGGTGGCCATCAGCTTCATCAGGTTGCGCCGGCCTGCGTAGACACGCTGCGGCGTGATCTCGCTGGAGGCGGGGTGAATGAAGCCATTGTCTTGAGACTTGATCAGCATGATTTTCCTTGAGAGGTTAAGCGTTGGTCTACTTACGCGAGGCTTTCTTACACGGATTCATTCAAGGCCCGCACACCGCCAATTCACCGGCTATTCGGGCTGTGCGCCTACAAGGTTCCGTAGCTGTGCAGCCCGCTCAGGAACATGTTGACACCCAGGAAGGCAAATGTGGTCACCGCCAGCCCCGCCAGCGCCCACCAGGCTGCCACGGTGCCGCGCAGCCCTTTCATGAGCCGCATGTGCAGCCAGGCCGCATAGTTGAGCCAGACGATCAAGGCCCAGGTCTCCTTGGGGTCCCAGCTCCAGTATCCGCCCCAGGCCTCAGCTGCCCACAGCGCGCCCAGCACGGTGGCGATGGTGAAGAAGGCGAAGCCGACGGCGATCGCCTTGTACATGAGGTCGTCAAGTATTTCAAAACTAGGCAAGCGGGCCGCTATCCGCTGGCGGCCGAGCAAAATGCCGGTCACGATGAGTCCGGAAACGAGCAGGTACCCAGCCCAGTAAGCGCCACCCGCCTCGGCCGTCGTTTTGCGGAACACCACCGGCACAAAGCACAGCACGATGCCCAGCAGCAGCAAGGGCGTCAGCCGCCACCACCGCGTCTCGCTGGCCTGTTGCTTGATCAGGTAGGCCAGCGCCACCATGGCCGACAGCGCGAAAGTCCCATAGCCGATGAAGTTGGCCGGCACATGCAGCTTCATCCACCAGCTCTTGAGCGCAGGCACCAGGGGCTGGATCTCGTGAGCATCGCGCACGACGGAATACCACAGCAAGAACCCGACGGCGGCGCTCACCACCAGCATGACCATCGCGCCGAGCGCGCGCGTCTTGTAGTGCTCTTCAAAGTACAGGTAGAACGTGGTGGTCAGCCAGCAGAACAGCACAAACACTTCATACAGGTTGCTCACCGGGATGTGGCCGATGTCGGCGCCCAGCAGGTAGCTTTCATACCAGCGCACCATGGTGCCAATGAGCGCCATGGTGACCGCCACCCAGGCCAGCCGCGAGCCGATCATCTCCATGGCTGCCCCCTGCGTGCTCGAGACAACACCCAGCCAGTAAAAGATAGTGCTCATGAAAAACAGCACGCTCATCCACAAAATGGCCGACTGGCTGGAAAGGAAGTACTTGAGCCAGAACACGGTCTCCGCGCGCTCCAGGCTGCCCTGGTAGGACGCAATGCCCAGCAGCGCGAAGGCAGCCACCACCAGCATCAAAATCCGCAACGGGCGCCAGAACCAGCCCAGCCAGATCGTGGCGGGCACGGCGGCAACCAGAATGCCTTTTTCATAAACGTCCATGAAGCCGGCGTAGCGAGAGAACGCAAATACGGCACCTGCGGCGACCAGTGCGGCAAAAAGCCAGTCCAGCCAGTTGCGGCGGACAAACCAGCCTTCATGGAGAAGGATGGTGGAGGACTGCGTGACGGTGTTCATGAAGTGACCTGCAACAACTTTGATTTCAACTGTTCAAACTCCCTGTCGCCATCCATCGTCTTGCGATTGGTCGACAGCGCCATGACGGCATGTGATTGATCTTCAACGCCCCCGGCAACCGGCCCGAGCCAGACCCAGACCCTGCGCTCGCGGATGTACAGCATCGCAAAAACGCCCAGGATCAGCAACGCGCAACCGAGATAGACAATGTTCCTGCCAGGGGCACGCGCAACCTGGAACACGCTGGCCTGCACCTGCTTGAAGTCCTGGAGCTGGAACGACACCGGCGCCGGATACAGCTGCGCATCGCTCAGCGACAGCACGGCCTGGGTCATGTAGGCCTGGGTCTTGTCGCCCGGCTCCAGGGGCTTCAACCCGGCCTGCTCGCGCGTGAGCTGGCTCAGTTCAAACAGCACGCCGTTCAGGATGCGCACCAGCACCTCGCCGGCCTTGGGCCGCTCGGCTTCCGGGACGTTGGCCTCCATGAAGTCGGAGATCGCCTGCAGTCCGGCCGTGGGCTTGCCGTCTTTCTGGTTAGCGTCAGCACCCGCAAACAGCGCCAAGGCACGTGCAGCCGAGGCCGCCAGTTGCGTCGCCAGCTCAGGCCGCGAAGGATCGACGGCTTTCGCGGCGTAACGTCTGACAGCCTCTTGCCGCGCAGACGGGTCCGCCAGCGCGGCCCGCAGCCGCACGAAACCGTCCATGCTGCCCTGATCGTCAGCAGGAACGCGCAGGTATCGGAAGTTGTCTGCCGGGGTATCACGCACACCCATCAGGAACACGGGGCCGCCATCGGCCATGTCCACCGGGAGCATGTAGTTGTGGAACTCACGTGCCTGGCCTGACGCATCGCGCAGCTTGTAATTGATGCTGGGCCCCACATTGCGCAGTTCTTTTTTTATGACGGTCTTGTTGGCCGCGCCCAAATGCGAGTTGATCGACTGGCCCAGGTCTACCTTGCGCACATCGGCGCCAGATGCTTGCGCGCCGCCGAAGTTTTCCACGTTGATCACGCGCAGGCCTGTGTATTCCAGCGTGAGCTTCTGCGCGCCATTGCTGATCTCGGACGAGCCGCCGATGATGCCTTCCATTTCGAATGCCTTGGCTGCAGCGCCCATAGGCACAGCCTTGAGCTTGACGCTGGAGCCGCCATCGTCAAAGCTGGACTGGTAAATTTCAATGCCCTTGTAGCTCGCAGGATGGTTGACCTCCACGCGGGCCGGAATCTTCTCGCCGGTGGCCTTGTCGTGAATCACGATGTCGCTGGCAAACAGCTTGGGCATCCCCGTTGAATAGTACTCAACGATGAACTTCTTCAGTTCAATGGCAAAAGGCAGGTCCTGCAGCACCACGCCATCGGACTGGCTCAGGACAGCTGTGGACGCCTGCGTCCCCTCGGCCACCAGAATGTTGCCGCGAAAAGCGGGGTTGTTGTCCGCCATGCGGTGTTCGGGCTTGACGTCGGCAATCATGCCGCCGCCGGCATAGGGCGTCTTGCCGCGCAGCAGCATCTGCGCGCGCACGATCAAGTCGCCGTCAAGCAAACCGCCCACGCAGACCAGCACGATGGCGCTGTGCGCGGCAATATAGCCGATCTTGCTGGCTGCGCCTGCCTTGGCCGCCACCATCCAGCCCACGCCCTGCGCGCCCTCGCGCCGCTGAAGCTTGACCTTCCAGCCACCGCTGACCAGCGTCTTGCCAATGCGGTTTGCTGCTGCCTCGGGTGCCTCGGCCAGCGCCGCCTCAGCCTTGTGGCCAAAGGCCTTGAGGCTTTGCTCGCGCACATTCTCCTTGTAGGCCTTCAGGTCCGCGAAAATTTTGGGGGTATTGCGGGCAATGCATAGCGACGTACTGGTCACAAGAAAGGCAAGGATCAACAGGAACCACCAGGCGCTGTAGACCGATGTCAGGCTTGCCGCCTTGAAGATCGCCGCCCAGAACGGCCCGAACTGGTTGACGTAGTTGACCGCCGGCTCGTTCTGCTTGAGCACCGTGCCGATCACGGATGCAATACAAATGACGGTGAGCAGAGAGATGGAAAAGCGCATCGACGACAGCAACTCCACTGCATTTCGCAGCGCGTGCGAGCGGTTGCGCAGCCGTAGTCCGTGCGTGGAAACTGACATGTGGTGATGGGCCTGAAGTCAAAAGGGCGGGGTCATCCTCGGATGAGCCCGCCCCTCTTAGGTTTGGTTGGACGCGCTTGGTTCAATCCCGGCGCGCAGTCCCGGAAAATTAACGCAGGCCGGCGATGTAGTCGGACACTGCCTTGATCTCGCGGTCGTTCAGCTTGGCGGCGACCTGGTTCATCTGCACGCTGTTGGCACGGGTGCCATCGCGGAAATAACCCAGCTGCGTCACGGTGTACTCCGCATTCTGGCCAGCCAGGCGGGGGAACTGCGAGGGGATGCCGGCGCCGGTGGGGCTGTGGCACCCTGCGCAAGCCGCGATCTGGCGGTCAGCAATGCCGCCGCGGTATATGCGCTCGCCCAAGGCAACGAGTTCCTTGTCTTTGGCAAAGCCCTGCTTTGCTTTCTGGGTCGTAACCCAGTAAGCAATATTGCGCATGTCGTCATCGCTCAGGGCTGAGGCAAAGCCCTTCATGATGGCGTTGTTGCGCTTGCCGGACTTGTACTCCATCAACTGCTTGACGATGTATTCCGGATGCTGCTGAGCCAATTTGGGGTAAGCGGCAACGGCCGCGTTACCGTCTGCGCCATGACAGGCGACACACACGCCGCCGAAGGTTGCGCTGCCCTTGGCAATATCAGGCTTGGCCACCTTGGGCGCCTCTGGCGCGGCAGCCGCACCCGGAGCTGCTGCGGGCTTTTCTCCGGCAGCGTGGGTGGTAAGGACGGGGGCTGCCAGGGAGGCAGCGATCAGCAATGTAGCTAGCAGCTTCATGTTGGGATGGATATAGGTGCGCAAAACTCCGTGATTCTACAATGGGCTCACGCTTCAGCGCCCTAGCCTTCTACAACACGAGCCTCCATGACCCCAACGCCCGCCCCCCCGGCAGATGCCAAGAGTGCATCCACCATTGCACTGGGCTGGCTGCACACCGCCAAGTTTCTCACCACAGCGCCGCAACTGCAGTACCTCCCGCCACTGGACGTGCCTGAATTCGCCTTCGTGGGCCGCTCCAATGCCGGCAAGTCCACCTGCATCAACACCCTGACGCAGCAAAAGCGCCTCGCCTTCGCGTCCAAAACGCCGGGCCGTACCCAGAGCATCAATTTGTTCACGCTGGGCAAGCAGGGCGTGACCGATGCCGTGCTGGCGGATCTGCCCGGTTATGGCTATGCGGCAGTACCCAAGCAGGACAAGCTGCGTTGGCAGCAGGTCATGGCCAATTACCTGATTACCCGCCCGAACCTCAAGGCCATTGTGCTCATGTCCGATCCCCGGCATGGCATGACGGAGCTGGACGAAATCCTGCTTGAAGTGATCCGCCCGCGGGTAGAAGACGGCCTGAAGTTTCTGCTGGTGCTGACCAAGGCCGACAAGCTCAACCGCGCCGA
>JACMQX010000212.1 GCA_014376765.1 Ramlibacter sp.
CGTTGAGTTTGCGACAGGACTGAGTGCCATGAAGCTCGGTGCCAGAATGATGTTTTTGCAGTGTTACGAAGGACACCCCATGGCCTACACCGAATTCAACATGGACAACCAGTGGTTGCCCTTCACGCCCAACCGCAGCTTCAAGAAAGACCCGCGCGTTTTCGTTGCCGCCGATGGCATGACCTTCACCACGCATGACGGCAGGCAGGTGATCGACGGTATCTCCAGCCTCTGGTGCGTGGGCGCCGGCCACAACCGCAAACCGATCAACGAGGCGATCAAGAAGCAACTGGACACGCTGGACTACGCCACCGCTTTCCAGGCCAGCAATGACAAGGCCTTCAAAGCCGCCGAGATGATCGCCGCCATGGCGCCCGGCGACCTGAACAAAGTGCTGTTCTGCAACTCCGGCTCCGAGGCGGCCGACACCTCGATGAAAGTCGCGCTGGCTTACCACCGCGCGCGCGGCGAAGGCCACCGCAATGTGTTCATTGGCCGGGAGAAGGGCTACCACGGCGTGGGCTTTGGCGGCATGAGCGTGGGCGGAATCCCTGCCAACCGCAAGATGTTCGGCACCTCGCTGCTGCCCCGGGTGGACCACATGCGCTTCATCCATGACCCGGTGAACCATGCGTACATCCACGGCGCGGAGCCGGTGTGGCAGGAAGACATCCTGCTCGAGCTGGAAAACCGCATCCTGCCGCTGCACGATCCCTCCAACGTAGCAGCCATCATGGTGGAGCCGGTGGCGGGTTCAGCAGGCTGGTACCTGCCGCCCAAAGGCTACCTGAAGAGGCTGAGAGAAATCTGCGACAAGCACGGCATCCTGCTGATTTTTGACGAGGTGATTACCGGCTTTGGCCGCATGGGCACGAACTTCGCCTCGGATTATTTTGGTGTGGTGCCTGACATGCTGAACTTCGCCAAGTGCGTGACCAACGGCGTCATCCCGCTGGGCGGCGTGATCTGCCGCGACAAGCTGTATGACACGATGATGAAGACCGACGCGCCCGAGCATGTGGTGGAGTTCTTTCACGGCTACACCTATTCGGGCCACCCGGTGGCCTGCGCGGCGGCGATTGCCACGCTGGACTTGTTCAAGCAGGAAAACCTGTTTGAGCGTGCGGGTCAGATGGGCCAGGTGCTGGGTGTCGCTTTCCACAGCACCTTCAAGGGCTTGCCCAATGTGGTGGGCATCCGCAGCCTGGGCTGCGCGGCGGCGGTGGAACTCGCGCCAATTGCCGGCTCGCCGGGCAAGCGGGCTTACGATATTTTCATCGACTGCTTCCACAAGGGCGCGCTGGTACGCCCCGCCGGCGATGTTGTGGTGATTGCGCCGCCGTACATCGTGGAGAAGTCTCATATCGACACGCTGGTCAATACGCTGGCTGATTCAATCAGAAAAAACGCTTGAAAACAGGGGGCCAATGCCTTGCCTGTCATTGCGGGCTTGACCCGCAATCCATGTTGGCGTCAACACAGCATCACTTCACCGCCAAGCCATGGATCCCGGATCAAGTCCGGGATGACAGCCCTTTTGTTTATTGCGGCGTCGCAGGCTGCCCCGGCCGCAAGCGTTTCATCTCGGCGCAATAGTCGCGTTCAGGCGCGGGGCTGGTGGACCACACCGTGTCGAACTTCTCAAGCGCCGGACCAATGGGGCCACCGTCAGGCAGCAACCGCACGCTGTGTACCGTCAGCTTTTCGGGCAAATGCTGCGGCACGCCCAGCGCCCGGTCCGCATGGGCACTGCCGCTGAGCATCACCGTAGTCTTGCCGGGTACGGCCATGTCGGTCAGGGTACGGGCCATGGCCATGTCGCGGGCAATCTGCATACGGGTCATGGGTGCAATCTGGCTTTCAGGCAACAGGCCGCAGTGGCCCAGGCGGATGGCCTGCTGCTGGGCCTTCAGCGCCGGGCCGGGCAACTTGCCGTCAAGCGAGGCGTCCCCCATGGCAGCGCGCAGGCCGGTGCGCGGCAGGTTGGCGCCAACCACCGGCACGCCGGCGCGCACCGCCGCCATGACAGCCGGGCCGTAGGCCAGCCAGGGCCAGGCGTTGTCGTCCCAGCGCAGGGCATCGCGCACTTCATCCTCACCGGCGCTGCGCTTGACGTTGGCGGTCGTAGCGCCTTGCTCGGCCATCTCAATTGCCACGGCCCCCAGGCGGCCACTGGCGGCGAGTGACCGGATCACGTCGCGTTCAATGCGTTGGTGTTCGGGCGCGTCGTGCTGCTCGCCGAGCAGCATCAGGTCAGCTGGCGGCAGCTGGGCGATTCGCTCAGCCGTACCAGTGGGCGCACTGGCGCAAGCCGCCAGCAAGATGGCGGGCAGCAGCAGCGCGATGACGGGGTAGCGACAATTCATCTTGCGATACTACCGGTTCGCCTTTTCTTTTTCATGCACCTGGCTACTCCCCTTCGTATCGTCATGACCCTGCTGCTGGCTCTTGCTGCAGCGGGGCTGTGCCTGTGGCTGCATCTGCCGCTGCCCTGGATGATCGGCCCGCTCCTGGTCACCGCGGCAGCGTCGATGGCCGGTGCAACGGTCTACAGCTGGGTGCCGCTGCGCAATGCCGGGCAGTGGACCATTGGCGCCGCGCTGGGCCTGTACTTCACACCGCAGGTGACAGCGCTTGTGGTGGGCATCTGGTGGGCTATTGCGCTTGGCATTGTCTGGTCACTCGGTCTGGGCATGATGTTTGGTAACTGGCTCTACCGCGTCCACGCGCCGCGCATGCCTTTGCTGCCTGAACCGCAGATGCGTGCGACCTGCTTTTTTGCCAGCTCAATTGGCGGCGCGTCAGAGATGACGCTGCTGTCCGAGCGTCAGGGCGCCCGCACCGACCTGGTTGCGGCCTCGCACAGCTTGCGGCTGCTGATCGTGACGCTGGGTATTCCCTTTGCCTTCAGCTACAGCGGCATGCATGGCATTGACCTCACGCCTCCCGGACCCAGTGAAGCGAATTGGCCGGGCCTGGCTCTGCTCGCGCTGGCCACTGGCGCGGGGGCGCTGTTGATGGACCGGCTGCGCCGCGCCAACCCCTGGTTCCTGGGCGCGCTGGCAGCCGCCATGGCGATCACCATGGCGGGCGTCAACCTGTCGGCCATTCCGCAATGGCTGTCCAACGCGGCGCAACTGGTCATCGGCGTCAGCCTGGGGGTGAGATTTACAGCAGGCTTCATCCACACCGCTCCGCGCTGGCTGGCATCGGTGGCGGTCGGGACCCTGGGGATGATTGTGTTGTCCGGCCTGTTTGCCGCGCTGCTGGCCTGGGGGACAGGGATTCACCCCGCCACAATGATTTTGGGGACCTCGCCGGGGGGTATCGCAGAGATGGCGATCACAGCCAAAGTGCTGCAACTGGGGGTGCCGGTGGTGACTGCTTTCCAGGTCTGCCGGTTGATTGCGGTGCTGGTTTTGTCAAACCCGGCGTACCTCCTGCTTTACGCGAGGCAGCCGGTTGCCTGATCGTCAAATGGAGGTTGTTGAAGCCCCAGATGTTCAGTGCTGGACGACAGGGTTCTGCGCGAGTTCGGCAAAACCTTCCAGCGTGTCTTCCACCTCTTGCTGGGTGGGGGTGTTGGCTTGCCAGGCAGTGATGTGCTGCTGGAACAGCTCGGCCCACGAGCCGTCCAGATATACCTCTTTGCCCGAACGCTTGTCGACGATCTCAAAGCCGTCCCGCGCCAGCAGGGGTGCTGCAGTACGCGCGCCCTTGGTAGCGTCGCGTGCGTCGCCCTCGTCGATGGCGTTGGCCTGCATGTGGACAACCACATAAGCATCGGAGTCGTAGAGCATGTGCATGTGGAGCCTTCCGTTAAGCACTACCGGCGGGTACTGAGGATCTGATACAGATAGCAACGTCCGGGCCAGTTTCAAGGTGGACCGGGATTTCCCGCGCCTTCTTCATATTTGGTAACAGTGTTACCGCTTCAGTTCTCAGGGCCTGTCAGCGCTTCGGAGTTGCTGGTCTACGTAATCGCCGTTCGCTTGTGTCAGACGAATGCGCGCAGGCAGGTAGCCAAGGGATGGTGCCAGCCACAACTCGACCCGCAGGTCAAAGTCACGGCGTGGGTTGCGGGTGAGCTTCAAGGCCGGTATTTCACCGTTGACAAGCTGGAGCTTTTCTTCGTTCTCTACCTTGAAGGTCCAGTCCTCGGCCTCCCGTGGGCCCGCAGTTTGCATGGTGATCGCGGTGCCGGCGGGGTATTTCTGGGGCTCACCGGCAATCATTGCGCCCAATTGCAGGAACACGCTCAACTGGTCTTGTGCGCCGGCCTGCAGCGTGGCTTCAGCAGTGTTGGCACTGAAGACGATCTTGCCGCGCTCCCGCTCAAAATGGGCCGCGACTTCGGCTTTGCTTTTGTCTGAAAACCGCGTGGGTGCCAGGCCCTCGGAGGTGATGCGCCCAGTGCTGGTCCGTGTGCGGGAGCCCAGGAATGGGACTTCGTAGCCGAGGCGGGCGTCGTATTGGGCCCCGTCGTGACGCCACAGGAGTTCGCCAAAGGCCGTCCAGCTCTGCTTCCTGACTTCACTGGTCACGTTGTATTTGAGCCGGACGGAGCCGGGCAGGCTGAAGGCTGTGGCGCGGGGGCCTTCAGGGCTGCGGCCGGGAGACGGGGTGGGGGGGGCACTCGCCTCGCTGACTGTGGGTGCGGGCGGCGCTGGCGCAGGGGCCGGTGCAGGTGTTGCGACCGGGGCCACTGCAGGTGTTGGAGGAGAAGACGCGGGAGCGGTTACTGCCGGCTGCACGGAAGCCTGTGCAGCCGCTAGCCGCACAGGCTCACTGGCGCGCGGCACGGGGGCAGGTGCGGTTGCCGCGAGGGCCACTACGACCGGCGGTGCCGTTGCCTGAACCGGGGCCGGGGGCACCGGTGCCGCTGCCATGCCCTTTGCAGGATCGGGCGGCTTGTTGATCTGGATGGTGCGGGTGATGAATGTGCGCCCGGCCATCGGGTCGTCAAGACGGATGGCGCCCGGTGCTGCCTGCAACACCAGCAAATGCACCACCAGCACGGCGACCACCAGCACGGCCAGCGCCTTGCCCGGCACGTTGGGCGCCGGGCGTATCGCCGCAGTCATTGGCCGGCGTAGCCCAGGTCGCTGGACAACTGGGCGGCCGCTGCGCGCAGCGGCTTGTCCACGGCGCCGTCCCAGGCCGGGTCGAGGGTGGCCACCGAGCCCAGCGCCACGATGCCCAGCACCATGTGGCCATCAGAGTCAAACACGGGCGCGCAAAAACCGACGATGCCTGGCAGCAGGGTGTCGACAACGCGTGCCGAACCGTGGCTGCGCACCTCATCAAACAGCTGCTTGATCTCGGCCGTGGAGCGCGGCAGGTCGGTGCGGCCCGACTTTTGCGCGCGGGCCAACTCGTCTTTGAGCATGGGGGCGAGCTTGCCTTGCGCATCGCCGCGCGTCATGTAGGCGGCAAAGCAGCGGCCCGTGGCGGACGTGAGCAGGGGCATCACATCGCCCAGGCGCAGGTTGACGGTCACTGCCAGCGGGGACTCCTCCCAGTGCACGATGGTCGGGCCATGGTTGCCCCAGACAGCGAGCGCGAGCGTGTGGCCGATCTGCTCCATCAGCGCGGTGATCCGCACGCGGGCTAGCTTTACGGCATCAAGCCGTGACAGTGAAGCGAGCCCTAACTTAAGCGCAGCAGGCCCCAGGTCGTAGCGAGTGGTGCTTGTGTCCTGCGTCACCAACTCCAGGCGCTGAAAGCTCACGAGGTACCGGTGTGCCTTGGCCGCGCTCATTCCAGCAGCCGCTGCCAGGTCCCGCAGCATCAGCGGGCCGGGCGCGCGGGCCAGCACATCCAGCAGCGCAAAGCCGACTTCAACTGACTGGATACCGGCGCGCTCTTTCATGAAACCCCTGGCAGAAGCCTTCTTGTACAATTACGATTAGGTAAATTCGTTTAACAATGCGTAATAGTCAGGGACTCTACCGCATTCATTCCCTGGAGACAATCCATGAAACTGGCGACCTACAAGGATGGCTCGCGTGATGGCCAGCTCGTTGTGGTTTCACGCGACCTGAGCACCGCACATTATGCGACTGGCATCGCCGCCAGAATGCAGCAGGTGCTGGACGACTGGAGCTTCATCAGCCCCCAGCTGCAGGACCTGTACGACACGCTGAACAACGGCAAATCCCGCCACGCTTTCCCGTTTGACCCCAGGCAGTGCATGGCGCCATTGCCGCGCGCCTACCAGTGGGCCGACGGCTCGGCCTTCATCAACCACGTGGAGCTGGTGCGCCAGGCGCGCAATGCCGAAGTGCCGCAGACTTTCTACACCGACCCGCTGATGTACCAGGGCGGCAGCGACGATTTTGTCGGCCCCTGTGACGATGTGGTGGTGCCCAGCGAGGACTTCGGCATTGACTTTGAAGCCGAGGTCGCCGTCATCACTGGCGACGTGGCGATGGGTGTGAGCCCCGAACAGGCACTGGACGGCATTCGCCTCCTGATGCTGGTCAATGATGTGTCGCTGCGCAACCTGATCCCGGCCGAGCTGGCCAAGGGCTTCGGCTTCTTCCAGAGCAAGCCCGCCACCGCCTTCGGCCCCGTGGCAGTGACGCTGGACGAAGTGGGCGATGCCTGGAGCAAAGGACGGTTGAACCTCACCGTGCAGTCCAGCTGGAACGGCCGCAAAGTCGGCATGTGCGAGGCCGGGCCGGAGATGACCTTTCATTTCGGGCAGCTGATTGCCCATATCGCCAAGACGCGCAATGTGCGCGCCGGCAGCGTCATCGGCTCCGGCACCGTGAGCAACAAGGGCGTTGAAACCAATGGCAAAACCGACTGGCCCAAGGGTTACAGCTGCATTGCCGAGAAGCGCGCAATTGAAACCATCCTGGACGGCAAGCCTTCGACCGAGTTCATGAAGTTCGGCGATACGATCCGCATCGAGGTCAAAGGCAAGGACGGGCAGACAGTGTTTGGCGCGATCGATCAGAAGATTGCGCCGCTGAAATAGCAAGGAATTCCCCGCATGAACCGCACACCCGATTACGCGCGCTACAAAACCCTGTCCATCACCCGCCGCGGCCCGGACGACACGGTGCTGGACATCCAGATGCGGGCGCTCAATGGCAAGCTGCCCACGGCCGGCCACGACGGCCACTGGGAGTTGTGCGAGATATGGCGCGATGTGAGCAACGACGACTCGGTGCGCTGCGCTGTGCTGCGCGGTGAGGGCCTGGGCTTTTCGGGCGGCGGCGATTTGGAACTGGTGCAGGACATGGCCACAGACTTCGAAGTGCGCACCCGCGTCTGGAAAGAGGCGCGCGATCTGGTCTACAACGTCATCAATTGCGACAAACCCATCATCAGTGCCATGCACGGGCCGGCTGTTGGTGCGGGGCTGGTGGCCGGCTTGCTGGCCGACATCTCCATCGCGGCCAAAACCGCGAAGATTGTGGACGGGCACACCCGGCTGGGCGTGGCGGCCGGCGACCATGCGGCCATCATCTGGCCGCTGTTGTGCGGCATGGCCAAAGCCAAGTACTACCTGATGCTGTGCGAGCCGGTGAGTGGCGCTGAAGCCGAGCGCATTGGCCTCGTCTCCCTCGCGGTGGATGACGACCAGCTTCTGGCCAAAGCCTATGAAGTGGCGGACAGGCTGGCCAGCGGCTCGCAGACGGCCATCCGCTGGACCAAGTATTCGCTCAACAACTGGCTGCGCCAGGCCGGGCCAAGTTTCGATACCTCGCTCGCTCTGGAATTCATGGGCTTTGGCGGGCCTGATGTGCGTGAGGGCGTGGCCTCGCTGCGCGAGCGCCGGCCGCCGAAGTTCTGACGGCAAGGTCTCGCGCTACCCCCGGCCCCCGGCCTTGAAAGCCGGTGCAATAATCGCGGCCATGCCCGCCCTGCAACCCCTTCGCCTGGCCCACCGCCTCGCCCGCCACGTGCTGGTGTGGTTTGTGTTGTCGCTGGGCGTGGCGGTGGCGTCACCCATCGTGCACCCGAAAGCCATGGAGCTGATCTGTTCAGGCTCTGGCGCAATCAAGGTGCTGGTCAAGACCGATGATGGGGTGAAAGAAGCGGCCGGCCACACGCTGGAGTGCCCGCTGTGCGCGGTATCCGGCACGCCGCCACCAGTTGCGAAAGCTGCACTGGAGCCCGTGCAGCCCTTGTCCCTTGTGCTGCGACCGGTTGCGGCGGCGCACATTGCGTGGCCCACAGCCGCGCCGCTGCCCGCGCGCGGGCCACCCCCGGCCTCCTGAACCCACCCGTCCTGCCGGACGCGTGCCCATGGCGTGCGCCGGTTGTTGTGTTCCGGACCCGGAGTCTTCATGCGAAAAAATCGCCTCGCCCTGGCTGTTGCCATGGCGTTTCCTTTTGCCTTCTCCGCCCATGGCCAGACGTCACAGATCACCTCGGCAGCGGCTCCAGCCGCACCGGTCAAAAGCCTGGGCGTCGTGACCGTCAGCGGTAGCCAGCCAACCTCGCTGCCCACGCAGATTCCCACCACCATGGAGGGCATTACCCGCGAGCAGATTGAGCAGACGGTCAACGCCACAGACAGCGAAGACGCGCTCAAGTATTTCCCCAGCCTGCTGGTGCGCAAGCGCTACATCGGCGACTACAACCATGCCGTTTTGTCCAGCCGCGCTTCGGGCACCGGCAACAGCGCGCGGTCAGCTGTGTATGCAGACGGTATCCTGCTTTCCAACTACCTGGGCAATGGCGTGGGAGGCCTGAGCTTTCCGCCGCGCTGGGGGCTGGTCACACCGGAGGAAATCGAGCGGGTGGATGTGATGTACGGTCCTTTTTCCGCGGCCTACCCCGGCAACTCGGTGGGCGCGGTCGTGGACTATGTGACGCGCATGCCCACCCGGTTAGAGGCGCATGGCAAGGCCGGCGCCGTGAGCCAGCCCTTCAGCCTGTACGGCACGAATGCGAGTTATCGCGCTTGGCAAACCAGCGCCTCGGCGGGCAACAGGAATGGGGACTGGGCCTGGTTTCTCAACTTCAACCATACCGACAGCCATGGCCAGCCGACTGACGGTAGGGGGACGGTGGTCAGCCATGTTGGGGGCAAGACGCGCCTGCAAAGCCTGTACGTTCAGGACGGCTGGGTCTTTATGCCCGGCTGGAAAGCGGTGCTCGGGGCGCGCGCCGAACAGTGGACTGCGAGCCAGGGCTACACGCAGATCCCGGGTGCTGTCCCGGCCGTCAACACGCAGTGGCCCGAGCGGCGCGAGTTCAACATCTCGCCCAAAGCCGCTGTGTCGTGGCAGTTCACCAGCGACGTCGTCCTCAAGGCGTCGACCGGGCGCGCCGTGCGCAACCCGACGGTGTCAGAGCTGTACGGCGCGACGGCGACCGCCAACTCGCAGTACACCAACGACCCTGGCCTCAAGCCCGAAAAGTCGTGGACGAGCGAGTTGAGCGTTGAAAAAGACCCTTGCGGCCAGCTCCAGACCCCTCGTGGCGA
>JACMQX010000213.1 GCA_014376765.1 Ramlibacter sp.
ATTTTGCTGGACCTGAAGCTGCCCAAGGTCTCGGGGCACGAGGTGCTCCAGCGCGTGCGCGCCGACCCGCGGACGGCGCTGGTGCCGGTGGTGATCCTGACTTCGTCCAGCGAAGAAGAAGACTTTGTTGACAGCTACAAAAGCGGCGCCAACAGCTTCGTGCGCAAGCCCATAGACTTCGAGGAGTTCAAGAAGCGGCTGCAAGCGCTGCAGATGTACTGGCTGATCGTCAATTCACCGCCTCCTTAGAGGTCGCCCCCCGAAGCGCGCAGGCGCTGCGACACGGCCCACTGCGTGATGGACAGGCGCTGAGCCACACGTTCAAAGCCCCCCTCTTCCACGATGGCAGCCAGGCACTCCAGCGCGTCGGGATCAAACGTACTCATATAAGCCGTCCTGATGATTCAGCAAAGTGTTGAATCCTGGCATTCACAAACCCCAGGTACGTGATTTGCACAAGTTCATTACGGGTTTGTCTTACACCTGGGGCCCCGATTCGGCGTATTCTATGTTGCAACGCAGCAAACAAGCTGCATGCTCAGGATTTTTGCCATGCCAACCTCCTTTACCGCCAAATTTTTGAAAAGCCCGGGCTTGAACCGGGTGGGTCACCTGATGGATGCCACCCGCCTGATTCAACGCACCCTTGCCGGCCTCACAGCCAAGTCACCCGTTCCGGCGGCCCGCACGCCCACGCATGCCCGCACTGGTCTGGTCATTGACGCGGTCTTGCGCGAAATTCAACGCGCCGGGGAAGACTCCGAGATGGACCTGACCCCGGCGCCGCCACCGGCCGCGCCCACCCGGAGGCCGGATGCCTCCACAGCACGCACCGCAGCGCCCGTGCCCGCCAGCTTCACCAGCGATGTGTTCATCAGCGCAGGCATGTCGCACCCGTACCGGGTCTACATCCCCTCGGGCGCGCAGGCCGATGGCGCGGCCCTGCCCCTTGTCGTGCTGCTGCACGGCTGCACGCAGACAGCGACCGACTTTGCCCTGGGCACGGCCATGAACCAGCTGGCCGAAGAAACCCGCTGCGTGGTGCTCTACCCGGAGCAAGTCCAGCGCGCCAACAGTTCGCGCTGCTGGAACTGGTTCGAGCCGCACAACCAGAAGCGCGGCTCGGGCGAGCCGGGGATGATTGCGGCGCTCACGCAGCAGGTCATGGCCTCGCGCAACATTGACCCGTCACGGGTCTATATCACCGGCCTGTCGGCAGGCGGCGCCATGGCCGCCGTGGTGGCGGGCCTGTACCCGGACATCTTTGCGGCCGTTGGCGTGCATTCCGGTCTGCCCTGCGGCGCGGCGCACGACATTCCTTCAGCCTTCAGCGCCATGCGCTCGGGCGCGCCCGTCAAGGACAATCCCGGCCGCGCGTTGCCGACCATCGTGTTCCACGGCACGGCCGACAAGACCGTGCACCCGGACAACGGCGAGAACATCGCCAGTGCGGCCGTGAAGGCCGCAACGGCTTCTGGCCTCACGCTGGCCAAAACCGAAAACAAGGAAGATGGCTCAGGTGCACGCACGGCCACGCTCACGCGCCACACAGCGCCGGACGGCAAGCCCTGGGTCGAGCACTGGAAAGTGGCGGCTGGCCCGCACGGTTGGTCGGGCGGCGATACGGCCGGCTCCTACACCGACCCGACGGGCCCATCAGCGTCAGCCGCGATGATGGCCTTCTTCCTGCATCACCAGCTGAACCCGGCGCATGCGCAGGCCGGCGCGAGCCAGCAGCCCCGCTAGATCTTGTAGGCCGCCTGTGTCTGCGGCTTCACGATGGCGATGTAGGCCTCGCGGTGTTTGCGGATGTGTTGCGCAATGAACTGGCAGGCGGGAATCACAAAGAGGCCGCGCTCCTGCACGTCTTCCAGCACGCCTTTGGCAATGAACGAGCCCACGCCCTGGCCCTCGTTGCCGGGCAGCACCTCGGTGTGGGTGACCATGATGCTGTCGTTCAG
>JACMQX010000214.1 GCA_014376765.1 Ramlibacter sp.
CATTGCCGAACTGGGCTGGCAGTGTGTCAACAAACTGCGCACTGCTCAGCATGCTCGGGCCAGCATTCGTGATCACGAAGCTGAAGGTGGTCGTAGCGCCCAATGCGACTGTCGTCGTGTTTGAGAGCTTGGTCACGCCCAAATTCACTACCGTGGTGACCGTGCCGCTGGTCGTGCTCGTTGTAGAGCCCAGATTCGTCGTACCCGTAGGCGGAGTAACCGTCAATGTGTTGGTGAAGCTACCGGTCGCGTTAGTCGTCACTTGGATCGTCACCGTGACCGTGCCCCCGACCGGAATCGTCACTGAGCCCTGCACTGTCGTTCCGCTAATGTTGAAGTTCGAAGTTGTGGCCCCTCCCGAAACGACGCTACGCAAATTTTGTGCGTTGCCGAACTGACTTGGCAGCGTGTCCACAAAGCTGCCACCACTCAATACGCTCGGACCCGCATTAGTTATAACAAAGCTGAAAGTAATTGTGGCCCCAAGCCCCACAGTAGTTACATTGGCAAGCTTCGCTACTCCCAAATTAACTGCAGGCGCCACGCTCAATGTAGCACTGCCAACATTTGTGTTTGCTCCAACCGTGGTTGTCAGTGACCCAATAGGAATAGAGTTCGTGACTGTGCCCGATACCGTACTAGTTACGACCGTCGTCACTGTGCAGAGAGAGCTTGGTGGGATGACAGTACCTATCGGCAAGGTCAGAGTCCCCAAGCCAGTACTCACCGATGGCACTCCCACCGCGCAGCTAGTCGATGCGACCGAACTGAAGTTAACTAGGCCCGCAGGATATGCGTCAGTAAACACACCAGACAATGTCGCTGACGTCAGCGCATGCGTATTGGTGATCGTAATCGTCAGCAGAGCTGTGCCGCCGGCAAGGATTGAGCCCGGGCTGAAAGCCTTAGTAATGATCGGTGGTGAGGCTGTCACCGCATCGGTATCAGTCGCAAAGCAAACGCCGCTTGCTGCGACACACAAGGGGTTGGTGTTGGCAACGTTGATCGGTGGCGTTATGGTCGCCACGTTAACGACCTGAGTTTGAGCCTGGGCTGGCGCAGAAAACAGCACCGCAAACAGCAACGCCGTAGCTGTGGCAGCCATTAACCGCGCAAGCCACCCACATTGTTGCCGCAGAAATGCCCTTGCCAGGATCCCAAACGATTTCAAAAACGATGCCCCAATATTCCCCTTCGCTGCCCCTGTTTTCGTCAAGAGTCTCCTGTCCACAAGTTTAGTGGAATGCGACCTTTTGTAACTAGATATTTCCCTTTTCCTGTGTAACAACGCTTATTTGTGTGGAGAAAATCACAAGGGTTCCAATGTATTCCGAAACCTTAAAAATGCGCGCTAAGTGGTTGATTACCAAATGAATTCCAACGCAGCGAATTTACGATTATCTTGGTTTAACCACTGCATTTATAGAACTTGACGTGAACTTCAGCCCAATCCACGGTTTCTGCCAAGTGCGTCGTCCCTTGTCATGCAAACAATTGACACTAATGGACTAAATTAGTCCCTACTTTTGCTTTGATGTCACATTACCTGTGCACCTGGACAATCCAAACAGACAAAAAAATACCCTCACCATGAGGGTATTTTTACTTTTGGTTGCGCGAGCAAGATTTGAACTTGCGACCTTTGGGTTATGAGCCCAACGAGCTACCAGGCTGCTCCATCGCGCGGTAGTTTGTATTCTAACCTATTCTGCCGCCTTTTCAGCAGCATCCAGGTCAGGGCGATCAACCAATTCCACTAGCGCCATCGGGGCATTGTCTCCCACCCGGAAACCCATCTTAAGAATACGCGTGTAACCACCGGGCCGCGCTTGGTAACGAGGCCCCAACTCAGCAAATAGCTTCACGACGATGTCTCGATCGCGTAAGCGATCAAATGCCAAACGCTTATTTGCCAAGGTAGGCACCTTGCTTAGGGTAATCATAGGCTCGACGACGCGGCGCAGTTCCTTGGCTTTAGGCAAGGTTGTCTTGATGACTTCGTGCTCAAGCAACGAGTTCATCATGTTCCGAAGCATCGCCAAACGATGCTCGCTCGTCCGATTAAGTTTTCTGAGTCCGTGACCGTGACGCATAGTGCTTTCCTTTCGTTATAAACACGCAGCCGGATAAGGTACTGCGTGGTGCACTGGCAGGATGACTTCCCGCCGGATTCGAATTAACGCTTATCAAGTCCGGCCGGCGGCCAGCTCTCAAGCTTCATACCCAAGGTTAGCCCACGCGAAGCGAGCACTTCCTTAATCTCGTTAAGTGATTTACGGCCAAGATTCGGCGTCTTGAGCAACTCATTCTCAGTACGCTGAATCAAATCGCCAATGTAATAAATATTTTCCGCCTTAAGACAATTAGCAGAGCGAACCGTCAGTTCGAGTTCATCAACAGGCCGAAGCAGAATCGGGTCAAACTGCTGAGAGCTTCGCGGTGCAGGTGCATCAAAGGCTGCGAGTTCACTGCCCTCAAGCTGCGCAAAAACCGCGAGTTGCTCTACTAGGATCTTAGCTGACGCACGCACTGCATCTTCGGCTGTAATCGCACCGTTAGTTTCAATCTCGACGACCAGCTTATCAAGATCAGTGCGCTGCTCAACGCGCGCGCTCTCAACCGTGTAGCTTACGCGCTTAACTGGGGAGAAGGAAGCATCCAAAACAATGCGACCGATGGACTTTGTCGGTTCGTCGGCATACCTGCGCATGTTTCCGGGAACATAACCGCGCCCCTTTTCAACCTTGACCTGCATGTCGATCTTTCCGCCTTGAGAAAGATGGGCAATCACGTGCTCAGGATTAACGATCTCGACATCGTGGGGAGTTTGAATGTCAGCTGCCGTCACAATGCCCTCGCCGTCCTTGCGTAGGCTCAAAGTCACTTCGTCGCGATTGTGAAGCTTGAAAACTACACCCTTGAGATTCAAAAGAATATTAACTACGTCCTCCTGCACGCCGTCAATCGACGAATACTCGTGAAGCACCCCCGCAATTGTCACTTCAGTTGCCGAATAGCCCACCATCGACGATAACAAAACACGACGCAGAGCATTTCCCAGAGTGTGTCCGTACCCACGTTCAAACGGTTCCAGCGTCACCTTGGCGCGGTTGGCACCAAGTTGTTCCACATTGATAGCTTTTGGTTTCAGCAGATTGGTTTGCATTCGGACTTCCTCTCGATACCCCCGGCTCGTTACACCGGTAAGGTTAGTGAAGCGCCCAAGCCACAGTGCCCTGCGAGACTCGGGAACATTATTCAGTTAAAACTATGTATTAGCGCGAATACAGCTCGACGATCAGCGATTCATTGATGTCAGCGGCAAACTCGTCACGATCAGGTACCTTCTTGAAAGTACCTTCGCCCTTGTCGGCATTGACCTCCACCCAAGCTGGAATACCAACTTGCTGCGCAAGTTGCAGGGCCTCAAGAATTCGACCTTGCTTCTTAGATTTTTCACGCACGGCGATGATGTCGCCGGTCTTGACCATATAAGAAGGAATGTTGACCGACTGTCCATTCACCGTGATCGCCTTGTGAGAAACCAGCTGACGCGCTTCAGCGCGCGTGGAGCCAAAACCCATGCGGTAAACCACATTGTCCAATCGCGATTCCAAGAGGAACAACAGGTTCGCACCGGTATTGCCGCGACGACGATCGGCCTCTTCAAAGTAGCGGCGGAACTGACGCTCAAGAACGCCATACATCCTCTTGACCTTCTGCTTTTCCCGCAGCTGAAGACCGAAATCCGACGTCCGCTGACCGGATGTGCGGCCATGCTGGCCGGGCTTCGAGTCAAATTTGGCCTTGTCGCTGATTGAGCGGCGGGCGCTTTTGAGAAACAGGTCAGTGCCTTCACGGCGTGAGAGTTTAGCCTTGGGGCCTAGGTAACGTGCCACGTGAGATCCTTTTCTTCATCTGCCGCAACGTGTGCTGCGGGAGCCTTCGGCGTTTAAGCCTGATGGCAGTGGGCTTGTTGAAAAATCCTACTACTTCAAACGACAAAGCGGCGTGCGCCAAAACGCACACCGCTTGGCCAGTGAACCTTAGATACGTCGACGTTTTTGCGGACGGCAACCGTTGTGCGGCACCGGCGTCACGTCTGCAATCAGGTTGATGCGGATGCCCAAAGCGGCAAGCGCACGAACGGATGATTCACGGCCAGGGCCAGGCCCCTTGATCTCAACATCAAGGTTCTTTATGCCTTGCTCAAGCGCAGCGCGACCGGCCACTTCAGATGCCACTTGAGCGGCGAACGGCGTGGACTTGCGCGATCCCTTGAAACCTTGACCACCAGACGAAGCCCATGACAGAGCATTGCCTTGTCGATCAGTGATCGTGATGATAGTGTTGTTAAACGACGCGTGCACATGGGCAATGCCGTCTGAGACGTTCTTGCGAACTTTCTTACGAACGCGTTGTGCCGCATTATTGGCGGGAGCTTTAGCCATATCTATTCTCTTTCCCGTTTATTTCTTCAATGCCGCAGCGGCCTTGCGCGGGCCCTTGCGGGTACGCGCATTAGTGCGGGTACGCTGGCCGCGCATCGGTAGGCCACGACGATGGCGGAAGCCGCGATAGCATCCAATGTCCATCAATCTCTTGATGTTCATCGTCGTTTCGCGGCGCAGATCGCCTTCGATCGTGAACTGGGCGATTTGGTCCCGGATTTTTTCCAGGTCAGCGTCAGTCAGGTCCTTGACCTTTTTGGAATATGCAATGCCACAAGCTTCGCAAATTTTGCGAGAGCGCGTGCGACCGATGCCAAAGATGGCCGTCAAGCCAATTTCTGCATGCTGTTGCGGCGGAATGTTGATGCCAGCGATACGTGCCATTTTCGTCCTCTATAACTCTTGCAATCAGCCTTGACGCTGCTTATGACGGGGGTCCGTGCAGATCACTCTAACCACACCCTTGCGGCGGATGATCTTGCAGTTGCGGCAAATTTTCTTGACCGAAGCCGAAACTCTCATTTCATTCTCCTAAAACTCTGCGCCTGACTGGCTTAAAACACAATAAGTGCCGTCGGCAAGCCGGTGGGCGTCAAATCAACTATGAACTTTGTCCTCTGGACTGGATTGGATGCACGCATTCAACCGCCCAGTGAAGTCTTGAAGTTCGCTTTCTTGAGGAGCGATTCGTACTGCTGAGACATCATGTAATTTTGCACTTGGGCCATAAAGTCCATTGTGACGACGACGATGATCAGTAAGGACGTGCCACCAAAGTAAAACGGAACGTTGTACTTCAGGATCAGAAATTCAGGGAGCAGGCACACAAACGTAATGTAAATTGCACCGGCCAGCGTCAAACGCACCAGAATCTTGTCAATATATCGAGCAGTTTGCTCGCCAGGTCGGATGCCGGGAATGAACGCGCCACTCTTCTTGAGATTATCGGCGGTCTCACGACTGTTGAAGACTAGCGCGGTGTAAAAGAAGCAAAAGAACACAATCGCGCTTGCATACAGCATGACGTAAATAGGCTGCCCGGGCGTGAGCATGCCGGCAATGTCCTTCAGCCAGCGCATCGCGTCACCCGTGCTGACCCAGCTCACCACAGTAGCCGGCAATAAAATGATGGATGATGCAAAAATCGGCGGAATAACGCCAGCCATGTTCAACTTCAGCGGCAGATGCGAAGACTGTCCACCATAGACTTTGTTACCGACCTGACGCCGCGCGTAATTCACGAGGATCTTGCGCTGGCCCCGCTCAACAAACACCACGAAGTAGGTAACCAGGATAACGACCGCCACAATGAAAACGGCGGCGAGGATGCTCATGGCGCCTGTACGCACCAGCTCAAGCAGCCCACCTACTGCGCTAGGCAATCCAGCGGCAATGCCGGCAAAGATCAGGATGGAAATGCCATTTCCCAAACCCCGCTCGGTAATCTGCTCGCCCAGCCACATCAGGAACATAGTCCCGGCCGTCAGGCTCACAACCGCCGTAATGCGAAAACCAAACCCTGGCGACAGCACGAGACCCGCCGAGCTCTCCAGCGCCACCGCGATGCCCAAGGACTGAAATATCGCCAAGCCCAAAGTGCCGTAACGGGTGTATTGGGTGATCTTGCGCCGACCGGCTTCGCCTTCCTTCTTGAGTTGCTCAAATGTCGGAACGACATAGGTCAGCAACTGCATGATGATGGAAGCAGAAATATACGGCATGATGCCCAACGCGAAAACCGTGAAGCGCGACAAAGCACCACCGGAGAACATGTTGAACAAACTGAGAATGCCGCCCTGCTGGCCCTTGAACAGCTGCTCGAGCTGGCTCGGATCAATCCCGGGCACTGGAATGTGCGCGCCAGTACGGTAGACGACAAGCGCGAGCAACAAAAAGACCAGTCTGCGACGAAGATCGCCGAACTTGCCAGTTTTTGCAATTTGGGTAGCGCTGGTTGCCACAGTAAATGTCTTTCGCAAAACCGTGATCAGGCCAGGCTGCCGCCGACAGCCTCAATCGCGGTCTTTGCCCCAGCAGTTGCACCAATGCCCGTCAGCCTGACAGCCTTGGTCAGTGCGCCAGACTTGATGACTTTGACGACTTTCGCCAACTGGCCCACCAGGCCAGCCTGCTTCAGCGTCAAGATGTCAACTTCGGCAACACCGAGCTGCTCCAATGCGGACAAAGAGACCTCCGCATTGAACTTCAACAGTTGGGACTTGAAGCCACGCTTGGGAAGGCGGCGCTGCAAGGGCATCTGGCCGCCTTCAAAGCCGACCTTGTGGTAGCCGCCGGCGCGCGATTTTTGGCCCTTGTGGCCACGACCCGCCGTCTTGCCCAGGCCAGACCCAATCCCACGACCGACGCGACGTTTAGCGTGTTTTGCACCCGCTGCAGGTTTAATGCCGTTGAGTTCCATCATCTCGCCTCTTAGAGCACTTTGACCAGATAGCTGATCTTGTTAATCATCCCGCGAACTTCAGGGGAATCCTGCAATTCGCTGACGCTGCGGATCTTGCGCAGGCCTAAACCACGAACGGTCGCACGATGCGATTCCCGGGTACCGATAGGGCTGCGGACCAGTTGCACTTTGACTGTTTGCTGAGTTGTCATGCTTGACTCCAGATCACGCAAAAATTTCTTCGACAGATTTGCCGCGCTTAGAAGCAACGTCACCGGGAGTGGTGGAATTGCGCAGTGCGTCAAAAGTAGCGCGAACCATGTTGTAAGGATTGGTCGACCCGTGGCTTTTTGCCACAATATCAGTGATACCCATCACTTCAAACACAGCGCGCATAGGGCCACCGGCAATGATGCCAGTCCCCTTCGGCGCCGGCATCATCATGACCATCGCGGCGCCATGCTGACCCATCACCTTGTGATGGATCGACCCATTCTTGAGAGAAACCCTGGTCATATTGCGGCGCGCTTCTTCCATTGCTTTTTGCACAGCTGCGGGCACTTCTTTAGACTTGCCCTTGCCCATGCCAACGCGGCCATCACCATCACCAACAACGGTCAATGCGGCGAAACCGAGAATACGCCCGCCCTTCACCACCTTGGTCACGCGGTTAACCGCGATCATTTTCTCGCGCATCCCGTCCTCGGGACCGTCACCTTGGGTTTTTGCCTGAACTTTAGCCATTTTGTGATTCCGATCCGCTTAGAACTGCAAGCCTGATTCGCGTGCTGCATCGGCCAGCGCCTTAACGCGGCCGTGGTAGGCAAAACCTGCACGATCAAACGCTACTTTTTCAACACCAACAGCCTTCGCCTTTTCAGCGATACGCTTACCTATAGCCTGTGCTGCAGCGGTGTTGCCACCTTTACCTGACAGATCCTTCCGAACATCCGCCTCAGCCGTTGAAGCGGTAGCGAGCACCTTGCTGCCGTCGCCTGATATGACGCTGGCATAAATGTGCAAATTGGTGCGGTTCACCGTGAGACGGGCAACACCTTGCGTAGCAATGCGGATGCGCGTCTGGCGGGACCGGCGGAGACGTTGCTCTTTTTTGGTCAACATAATGCAGCTCCTTATTTCTTCTTGGTCTCTTTGATCGTGATCTTCTCATCCGAATAACGGATGCCCTTGCCTTTGTAGGGCTCCGGAGGACGAATCGCACGAATCTCGGCGGCTACCTGACCGACGCGCTGACGGTCGGCGCCCTTGATCACAACTTCCGTAGGGGTAGGGGTGGCAACCGTGATGCCAGCAGGCATATCTTTATTAACGGGATGCGAGTAACCCACCGTCAAATTCAGCTTGGCGCCCTGAGCTTGGGCCTTGTAACCCACACCAACCAAATTGAGCCTCTTTTCGAAGCCTTTGGTCACGCCAACAACCATGTTGTTGACCAGCTGTCGCATCGTGCCGCTCATTGCATTTGCTTCACGAGACTCGTTCGCGGGCTCAAAGGTCAGCTTACCGGCATCGTTTGTGATCTTGACCAGGGCGTTAAGGCTTAGCGATAGCGTCCCGCCCGACCCTTTCACATTGATCTGGTCTTGTTTAATCGCCACCTCAACGCCTTCGGGGACGGAAACAGGCATTTTTCCTACACGGGACATTTTCGTTTCTCCGATCAGGCCACGTAGCAAAGCACTTCACCACCGACACCGGTAGCGCGAGCCTTGCGGTCGGTCATGACCCCCTTGGGGGTGGTAACGATTGCAACGCCCAAGCCATTCATGACCTGGGGAATGGCATCGCGGCCCTTGTATACGCGCAGACCGGGACGGCTTACGCGCTCAATTCGCTCGATCACTGGACGACCTGCGTAGTACTTGAGAGCAATCTCAAGCTCGGCTTTGCCGTCTTCATTCTTCACCTGAAATCCATCTATGTAGCCTTCGTCTTTGAGGACTTGCGCGATGGCAATCTTCACCTTCGAAGACGGAACCGATACGGTAGCCTTAGCCACCATCTGTGCATTGCGGATGCGGGTCAGCAAGTCAGCAATGGGATCACTCATGCTCATGTTTAATCTCCTACCTTGCTTACCAGCTGGCTTTGACCATGCCGGGGATATCGCCAGAAAAAGCCATCTCGCGAATCTTGGCGCGAGCCAGCCCAAACTGGCGGAAGGTGCCACGTGGACGGCCCGTGATCGCACAGCGATTTCGCTGGCGTGTCGGGTTGGCGTTACGCGGGATCTTTTGCAGGCCCAGACGGGCTGTCGCACGTTCTTCGTCGCTGAGCTTGAGGTTGCTGGCGATTGCCTTCAGCTCCGCAAGTTTCTTTGCGTACTTAGCGACCAGCCTATCACGCTTCAGTTCACGTTCAATTAAAGCCATTTTTGCCACAGTATTACCTCAGTTCTTGAACGGGAAACGGAAACCCGCCAGAAGAGCCTTGCACTCTTCGTCGGTCTTGGCCGTTGTCGTGATGCTGATATTGAGACCGCGCAGGGCATCCACCTTGTCGTACTCGATCTCAGGAAAAATAATCTGCTCTTTCACGCCGATGTTGTAATTGCCACGGCCATCAAACGCGCGACCGGAAATACCACGGAAGTCACGCACACGTGGCAAGGCTACCGTGACAAAGCGATCCAGGAACTCATACATCTTGACGCCACGAAGGGTAACCATCGTGCCGATCGGCAAATCCTGCCGAATCTTAAACCCGGCAATAGCCTTCTTGGCCTTGGTCACAACGGGTTTTTGCCCTGCAATCTTGGTCAGGTCGCCAACAGCGTTGTCCAAAATCTTCTTATCTGCGACGGCCTCACCGACACCCATATTCAAGGTAATTTTTGTAATGCGCGGCACCTGCATCGGTGACTTGTAGCCGAATTTGGTGATGAGGTCCGGAGCGACCTTTTCGCGATAGTGTTGCTGGAGTCGTGCCATGTTCATGCCGCCTTGATTTCTACGCCGCTCGACTTGAAGACGCGAACGCGTTTCCCGTCTGTCGACTTGATGCCCACACGGTCAGCCTTGCCCGTGACGGCATTGAAAATTGCCACGTTAGACTGGTGAATCGGCATCACCTTTTCAACGATGCCACCCGACGTACCCTTGAGCGGGTTAGGCTTAGTGTGCTTCTTCACAAGGTTGATGCCGTCCACCAGAAGGTAGGAGTCATCCTTGCGAGACGTAACTTTGCCGCGCTTACCTTTGTCACGGCCCGCGAGCACGATGACTTCGTCGCCTGTGCGAATCTTGTTCATGGCCTGTCCTTACAGAACTTCGGGAGCTAAAGACACGATCTTCATGAACTTCTCGGTTCGCAGCTCACGTGTCACCGGTCCAAAGATGCGAGTGCCAATTGGCTCAAGCTTGTTATTCAGCAAAACTGCGGCATTGCCATCAAATTTGACGAGCGAGCCGTCGCTGCGGCGTATGCCCTTGGCTGTGCGCACTACCACCGCGCTATAAATCTCGCCTTTTTTGACGCGACCGCGCGGCGCAGCCTCCTTGATGCTTACCTTGATGACGTCACCAACGCTCGCATAGCGGCGCTTGGATCCACCGAGCACCTTGATGCAAAGCACGGATTTCGCGCCGGTGTTGTCGGCAACTTCTAATCGGGATTCGGTCTGGATCATTTCGTTATTTCCCAACTTGGCATCGTAATTCCCGACAATTCGGCAAATACGGGGTCAGTCTTGGGCCCGTCGTCCACGCCATGAACCACTCATGACGCTTTTGCTGGGCAGATGTCTATTGCTTTGGAAAGCGAAGCCCTCGATTATGGCAACTAGAAACAGGCATGTCAAGCGCCGCCATCTTTAAAAGGGGTAGTACCGCGCGTTTTTTAATCTTGGCCGCTCCTGCCGACGCTACAGCGCCCAAGCCCGCGAACGCTTGACCGCTTCCCGCCAGCGCAGTTGTTTGAAACTGCGCTCCGCCGTGCTCATGCGAGGCTCAAAGCGGCGCTCAACACACCACTGCTCGCTGATTACGCTGGCATCCGTCCAGAAACCGGTTGCAAGTCCTGCCAAATAGGCCGCACCCAACGCGGTGGTCTCAGTGATTTGCGGCCTAACCACGGGCACTCCAAGATAGTCCGCCTGCATCTGCATAAGCAGATCATTTCTGCATGCTCCGCCGTCCACCCGGAGCTCTTTCAAGGCGATGCCGGAGTCCAGCGCCATCGCTGCGAAGACGTCCCCCACCTGCAATGCGATTGCTTCCAACGCTGCACGGGCGATATGCGCCCTGGTTGTCCCGCGGGACAACCCGACGAGCGTTCCGCGGGCATAACTGTCCCAATCCGGCGCCCCGAGTCCCGTGAAAGCGGGCACAAGATACACGTCGCCCGTGTCCGGAACCAACCTGGCAAGCGCTTCAACCTCCGGTGCCGACTGGATCATCTGCAACCCATCGCGCAGCCACTGAATAGTTGCACCGGCCATAAAAACCGACCCTTCCAGGCAATACGCGGTGCGTTGCCCCACGCTTGGCGGCCCACACCAACCAACAGTAGCCAGAAGCCTGTTCCGGCTGGCGACTGCCCGGGTTCCGGTGTTCATCAACATGAAGCAGCCCGTGCCGTAAGTATTTTTGGCCATGCCGGGCGAAAAGCAGGCCTGTCCAAATGTCGCCGCTTGTTGATCCCCCGCAACACCGGCAATGGGAATAAGCACTCCAAAGAGCCCCACATCTGTCGCGCCAACAAGACCGCTTGACGGAACCACTTCAGGCAAAACACTTCTTGGCACATCAAAAATCCTGAGCAGCTCGTCGTCCCATTGCAAGGTGTGCAAGTTGAACAGCAAGGTTCGCGACGCATTGCTTGCATCGGTCGCGTGGATACGCCCACCGGTCAAGTTCCAAATCAGCCAGCTGTCAACAGTGCCGAAGGCGAGCTCGCCTTTTTTCGCGCGAGCTCGCGCGCCTGGTATTTTGTCCAGCAACCACTGGAGCTTGGTCCCGGAAAAATACGAGTCCAGGATCAGCCCTGTTTTTTGCTGAATGAGCTCGGCTTTGCCAAGTTTGCGCAGTTCGTCGCAACGGGCTGCAGTCCGGCGGTCTTGCCAGACGATGGCGTTTGCCAACGGCCGACCCGTTTTCCTGTCCCACAACAGCGTTGTCTCTCTTTGATTGGCGATGCCAATTGCTTCGACTTGAGCACTGCCGGATTGCTGCAAAACCTGACGGGCAACCGCCAGTTGAGATGCCCATATTTCATTCGCGTCATGCTCCACCCAACCCGGTTGGGGAAAGATTTGACGGAATTCCTGCTGTGCGACCGCCGCAGGGCGGCCTGACCGGTCAAACAGGATGGCACGCGAACTGGTTGTGCCTTGGTCAAGTGCAAGTATGTACTTCATGGCTGCCTAGGGTATCGCATCGATTGCCCATGGGAATAGACTGCAAACCATGATTCCAGCGCCACTCCCACACGACATCTCGCGAAGAACATTCCTGGCGGGATGGGCCGCGATTTCGGGCCTGACAGTCGCGGCCTGCGCGAGCGGCCTTCAGCCGCACCTGGCCGCAATACCGCGCCTGCGCTTGATCGGTGAAACACGCCTGCCCCACCGCATGACGTTCATGGGCACGACCGTAGGCGGCCTGTCAGGTCTGGATTACGACCCGGCTGACGACATCTGGTACGCGCTGAGTGACGATGGCTCGGACATCAACGCCGCCAGGTTCTACACCCTGCGTCTCAAGATTTCCCCAACCGTACTCGGACATGCCGAATTGCTGAGCGTGGTGACTATGCGACAAAGCGACGGCTCGTCCTACCCCGGCCGCTCGCGCGGCGGCACCGTGCCGGACCCGGAGTCGATCCGTTATCGGCCGCAGACCCAAACCTTGCTGTGGACAAGCGAAGGCGGCATTCAGCAAGGAATTGACCCGTTTGTCCGGGAAGTACGGCTCGACGGAAACCATGTGCGCGAGTTTGAGCTGCCAGCCATGTTCCGTGCCGCGTCCACAGGCGACTCCGGCCCCCGGCATAACCTCACATTTGAAGGCATGAGCCTCACGCCAGGGGGCCAGTCACTTTGGGTGGCAATGGAAGCGGCCTTGAAACAGGACGGACCCGTACCGCGCGTTGGCGCGCGCGGGGGACCGTGCCGGTTTACCGTCTTTGACGTTGCAGCCGGCCGGGCCATGCGGCAGATTGCCTATGAGCCTGACGCCATTGCCCGGCCCCCAATACCGCCCACAGCGTTTGCCGACAACGGCGTGAGCGAAATCCTGATGCTCGATGAGCACCGGATGCTGGTCCTGGAACGAGCCTACATGTCAGGCGTGGGGAATTCACTGCGGCTCTACCAGATCGACACCCGTCAGGGTTCCGACACGCTGGCCATCCCCAAGCTCATGGAAAGCGCGTTTACGGCTGCCCCGAAAACTCTGGTCGCGGATTTTGCCGAATTTGCCCCTCAAGGTCTTAGCCGGTTGGACAATACCGAAGGCATGGCTTGGGGCCCGCGCCTGGCCAACGGCAAGCGCACACTTGTGTTCGTGAGCGATGACAATTTCAATCCCCAGCAGGTCACGCAGTTTCTGGCCTTTGAATTCCAGGAGGAAGAATGAGCGAAGCACCGCCTAAACATAAAAGTGCCGAGCGCATCGCCTTCATTGGCGGCGGCAATATGGCAAGCGCCATCATTGGCGGGATTCTCATGCAGGGCGTGCCGCCTGCCAATATTGATGTGGTGGAGCCCTTTGCTGAAACACGCGAGAAGCTGAAATCGCAGCTTGGCATCGTTGCGCAAGCGTCTGCCGGGCCCGCTCTAGCGCAGGCCACCCTCGTAGTCTGGGCGGTCAAGCCGCAAACCTTCAAGGAAGCAGCATTGCAGACACGGTTTCACACCAAGACCGCCCTGCATTTAAGCGTGGCTGCCGGCATACGCAGCGACAGCATTGCCCACTGGCTGGGCACAGAACGCGTGGTCCGCTCAATGCCCAACACGCCGGCGCTGATTGGCAAGGGCATGACCGCCCTGTTTGCACGCACAGCGGTAACGGCGGACGACATTCAGATGATTGAGCGGGTCATCGCCACCACAGGCGAGTTCATCTGGGTGGCCGAGGAAAAGCTGCTGGATGCGGTCACTGCACTTTCTGGCTCAGGCCCCGCCTATGTGTTCTATTTCATCGAGGCTATGACCCGGGCCGGAGCCGACATGGGCTTGACGGTTGAGCAGGCGCACCGGCTGGCAGTGGGCACATTTGTCGGGGCGGCCGAGCTGGCTCGCAAGTCTGACGAACCGCCTGAAATTCTGCGTCAGCGCGTGACATCCAAGGGGGGCACCACGCATGCTGCCATCACGTCAATGGACCAGGACCGCGTGATGATGCTGTTCATGCGCGCCATGCATACCGCCAGGCAGCGGGCGGTTGAGTTGGGCGACGAGTTCGGCGCTGCGTAAATCCGTGGCGCATTCAATTAGAGATACCCAAGCGCCACGCCAGCAAACACGGTGAACCCGAGCCAGTGATTGAGGCGAAAGGCCTTGAAGCAGCCACCCTGCTCCCGCGGGCGGATCAACAGCCAGTGCCACACCGCCTGTGCCGCAGCCAAGGCGATGGCCAGGTAAAACACCATCCCGAGGTCAAAGCGGCGTAGCGCAAAAACCCACACAAGCAGGTAAAGCAAATAGCATGTCATCACGACTGGCACGTCCATCCGCCCCAAGGTTATGGCGGACGTCTTCATGCCGATCTTGAGATCATCATCGCGGTCCACCATGGCGTACTCGGTGTCATAGGCCAGCACCCAGAACAGGTTGCCCAGCAGAAGCACCCAGGCCAGCATCGGCACACGCGACTGCACTGCAGCAAATGCCATCGGGATGCCAAAACTGAAGGCCACCCCCAACACCGCCTGCGGCATCGACACATAGCGTTTGGCGTACGGGTAGGCCAGGCTGATGGCCAGCGCCGCAAAAGACCAGGCGATCGCGACCGGGTTGGTGGTCAACACCAGCGCAAAAGCAGCCAGCGCCAGGACGGCGCCAAACAGCAACGCTTCCTTCACGGACAAGGCGCCACGCGTCACGGGCCGCCCCGCCGTTCGCTTGACGTGCTTGTCGAACTCGCGGTCTGCCACGTCATTCACGCAGCAACCTGCGCTGCGCATGAGCACCGTCCCCAGCGCGAACACACCCAACAGGTGCCAGCCCGGGAAGCCGCCGGCAGCGATCCACAACGCGCTCAAGGTCGGCCAGAGCAGCAGCAGCCATCCGGCTGGCCGGTCCCACCTGATCAGCTGCAGAAACAGCCCGGCTTTTTCACGCCACATCACAAGCTCTTCATGTCAACAGCCCAGGCAACTCAAGGCTCAGGACAGCCGCTTCACGCCCGGCAACTCGCAGGCGTAAATCGAATTGCGCAGCGCTGCAATGGCCTCATAGCGCGTGAAGCTGCGGCGCCAAGCCAGCACCACGCGCCGCGTGGGAGGGTCGCCGTCAAAGGGCAGGTACTTGACGAAAGCGTCTTCATCCCTGCGCCGGCGCGGCTTGGTCTCGAGGGCGGCCTTGGGCACACTCAAACGCGGCACTAACGTCACGCCCATGCCGGCGGCGACCATGTGCTTGATGGTTTCAAGCGAAGATCCCTCAAAACTCCTGCGGATCCCTTCAGCGTTGCTGGAAAAGCGCGCGAACTCCGGGCAAACCTCCAGTACGTGGTCCCTGAAGCAATGCCCGGCACCCAAGAGCAGCATCGTCTCCTTCTTGAGCTCCTCAGAGGTGATCGCCTTGTTCAGGGCCAGTGGATGACTGCATGGCACCGCCGCGAGAAACGGCTCGTCGTACAGCGGCGCCATAGCCAGGCCCGTGTCGGGAAACGGCTCGGCGACGATTGCGCAGTCAATCTCGCCCGTGCGCAGCATCTCAAGCAAACGCGCGGTGAAATGCTCCTGAAGCATCAGCGGCATCTGCGGTGTGCGCAAAATCGACTGGCGCACAAGGTCGGGCAACAGGTAGGGGCCAATAGTGTGAATCACGCCTAGCTTGAGCGGCCCGGCCAGCGGGTCCTTGCCGCGCTTGGCAATTTCCTTGATGTTTGCCGCCTGCTCCAGCACGCTCTGCGCCTGGCGGACGATCTCCTCGCCCAAGGGCGTTACCGTCACTTCATTGGCATTGCGTTCGAAAAGTTTGACCTCCAGCTCTTCCTCCAGCTTTTTAATCGCCACCGACAGCGTTGGCTGCGAGACATAGCAGGCCTCAGCCGCCTTGCCGAAGTGCTTTTCCCGCGCGACCGCGACGATGTACTTGAGCTCTGTGAGTGTCATGGTGTGATTGTCGGCCACATTTGCCACAACCCGCAGTCCGTGGCGGGCCGTGCGCGACCGCATGATAAAAAGCGAGTGCGCCCTTGCCTGACGCGTAACAACCGAAGGAACCACTTGTCCGGCGAACCCCTGATCTCCTGCCTGTGCGTGACCCACAACCGGGTGCCTATGCTGCGCCACGCGGTCAGCTGCTTTCTTGCGCAAACCCATCCGGCGCGCGAGCTGATCGTCCTCCACGAGGACGTGGACCGGGCCACCCGTGACTACCTTGACTCCCTCGCCCACCCCCTGATCCGCCGCGTTGAAGTTGCGTCACAGCCGCACATCAGCCTGGGCGCCAAACGCAACCTGATGGTGAAGGCCAGCCAGGGGCGCTACGTCGCGACCTGGGACGATGATGACTGGCATGCACCCACGCGGCTGGCCGAACAACTGCACGTAATCAACCAGAGCAGCTTTCGCGCATGCGTTCTTCAGCATGTGGTTGTGCATGACGCGTTGACCGGCCAGTCATGGTTGTCGCAAGGCCGCAACTGGGACCAGACCGTGTTGGCCGAGCGGGCCATCATGCCGCTGTATGCCGACCTTGATCGGGGAGAAGACGTGCCTTGCATCAAGCAGATGACCACGCAGGGCCATTTGGCGGCCCTGGCCAGTCCGCACCTTTATGTCTACCTGTATCACGGTGCCAATGTCGGCGACGCCGCGCATTTCACGGACTGGATCTTCGCCCAGTCGACGCCGCTCATAGCGGCCGCATCGCAGCACATTGCGCAACTGATGGCGGCGCCCCAGTCGACGCCACTCACGCTTGCAGAGCTGCTCTCCAGCAGAGCAGGCGCGCAATCCTACGCGGTCATGCCTTGAGAAACTCGGCGCGGGTGCCAAGCCAGCGGCTCACGTGGCGCGCGGCAAGGCCCGGGTTGCGGTCCAGCATGTCAGGCGCCAGCTCGCGCGCCCACTCCAGCAGCTCGGTATCCGTCGCCAGGTCGGCAAAACGCAGCAGTGGCGCGCCCGACTGCCGCGCGCCCAGGAATTCGCCGGGCCCACGTATTTCCAGGTCGCGCCGCGCGATCTCGAAGCCATCGCCGGTTTCCACCATGGCCTTCAGCCGTGCGCGCGCCGTCTCACCCAGCCGGCCGTTCTCCCCGGCGGCATACAGCAGCACGCAGGCAGACGCCGCCGCACCCCGGCCGACGCGCCCGCGCAGCTGATGCAGCTGGCTCAGGCCAAAGCGCTCGGCATGCTCGATCACCATCAGCGATGCATTGGGCACATCCACCCCAACTTCAATCACCGTGGTGCTGACCAGCACCCCCATCGCGCCGCTGGTGAACAGCGTCATCACCGCCTTCTTCTCGGCCAGCGGCATGCGCGAATGGAGCAGGCCCACCATGGTGCCGGGCAGGGCCTCGCTCAGCGCCTCGTGGGTCTGCGTGGCATTGGTCAGGTCGACGGCTTCGCTCTCCTCAATCAAGGGGCAGACCCAGTACACCTGCCGCCCCTGCGCCAGCTGGGCGCTGATGCGGCCCACCACCTCGTCGCGCCGCGTGTCGGCAACTACCTTGGTGACAATGGCGGTGCGGCCCGGCGGCAGCTCGTCGATGGTGGAGACCTCCAGATCCGCGTAGTAGCTCATGGCCAACGTGCGCGGAATCGGTGTGGCCGTCATCATCAGCAGATGAGGCTCCTGGCCCGCCTCCGTCATCTTGCCGCGCAGGGCCAGCCGCTGCGCCACGCCAAAGCGGTGCTGCTCGTCAATGATGGCCAAGCCCAGATTTTTGAACTGCACCAGGTCCTGGATCACTGCATGCGTGCCAACCACCAGGCCGGCCTCCCCGCTCTGCACCAGCGCAAGCATGGCCGTACGCTCCTTCTTTTTCTGGCTGCCGGTGAGCCAGGCCACACGCACCCCCAGCGGCTCCAGCCAGCTGATCAGTTTGCGGAAATGCTGCTCCGCCAGGATCTCAGTAGGCGCCATCAGCGCGCATTGCCAGCCGGCGTCGATGCAGATCGTCGCTGCCAGCGCCGCCACGACGGTTTTGCCGGAACCCACATCGCCTTGCAGCAGGCGATGCATGGGAATCTGGCGCAGCAGGTCGGCTGCGATCTCATCGCCCACCCGCTGCTGCGCGCCCGTCAGCGCGAACGGCAGGCCCGCCAACAGCTTGTCGTGCAGGCCGCCGGGCTGCGCCTGCAACACCGGCGCGCGCAAATGGTCGCGTTCGCGCCTGGCCTGCTGCTGGGACAGCTGCTGCGCCAGCAACTCCTCAGCCTTCAGGCGCTGCCACGCCGGATGGCTGCGGTCTTCCAGCGTGGCCAGCGCCACATCGGGCGTCGGGTGGTGCAGGAAATCAAGTGCCCGGCGCAGGTCCCACATGGCGCGCGTCATGCGCGTATTGGCAGCTCCCGGCGGCAGGGTATCGGCCAGGTCAGCACGGCCCAGCCCACTCAGCACAGCGCGGCGCAAGTAGGCCTGCGGCAGCGCAGCCACGGTCGAATAAACGGGCGTTAGCGCACTCGCCAGTTCGCCCCCGGCGGGCTTGAAAGTGGGATGCATCATGGTGCGCCCCAGAAAGCCGCCTTTGATCTCTCCCCGCCCCCGGATGCGCGTGCCTACAGCCAGCGCCTTCTGCATCGACGGATAAAAACTGAAGAACCTCAGCACACAGGTGTCCGAGCCGTCATCCACCGTCACCAGCAACTGGCGGCGCGGGCGGTAGGTGATCTCGCAGGAGGTCACCACCGCCTCGAACTGCACCACGTCACTATCGCGCGCGTCCACCAGGCGGCTGATGCGCGTCTCGTCCTCATAGCGCAGCGGCAGGTGCAGCGCCAGGTCGATGTCGCGCACCAGGCCCAGCTTGCGCATTGCCTTTTGCGGTGCAGACATGGGCGGCGCAGAGGCAACTGGTGCACGGGGCGCTGCCGGGGCCGGCGGTGACACTGTGTTTTCTGACATGGGACAATTCTGCCCTGTCTTGTCCCTTTTTCTTACTTGGCACGGGCTCGTCCAGCCCTCAAGCACCATGCGCAATTTCACCCTCAGCGATTTCGACTTCAGCCTGCCACCCGAGCTGGTCGCACAACACCCCGCCCCTGAACGCAGCGCCTCGCGCCTGCTTGACGGCACGCAGCCTGCGCCGGTTGACCGTATCTTCCGCGAGCTGCCCGGCCTGCTCAGGCGCGGCGACCTGCTGGTGTTCAACGACACCAAGGTCGTGAAGGCGCGCCTCTTTGGCGAAAAACCCACCGGCGGCAAGCTGGAGCTGCTGGTGGAGCGGGTGCTGCAGGGCCATGAAGTCGTGGCGCACATGAAGGTGAGCAAGAAGCCGCCCGTGGGCACGGTGCTCAGCATGCATGGCGGCTTCACTGCCACCCTCACTGGCCGCTGGCCTCATGAACAGGGCGCCCTGTTCCGCTTTGAGTTCAGCGACGAGCCGCATGCGCTGATGGAGCGGCATGGTCACGTGCCGTTGCCGCCCTACATCACCCACAGCGACTCAGCCGAGGACGAACGCCGCTATCAGACAATCTTTGCCAAACACCCGGGCGCAGTGGCCGCACCCACGGCGGCGCTGCATTTCGACGAAGCCCTGCTGGCAGACCTTGAAGCACGCGGCATAGCGCGCGCCAGCGTGACGCTGCATGTCGGCGCCGGCACCTTCCAGCCCGTCAAGACCGAGAACCTGGCCGAGCACAACATGCACAGCGAGTGGTATGAAGTGCCCGCTGCCACGCAAGAGGCCATTGCCCGCACCAAGGCGAGCGGCGGCCGCATCGTGGCGGTGGGGACGACGACCGTGCGCACGCTGGAGTCCTGGGCCCGCAGCGGCGTCACCACGGGCGACACCAACATCTTTATCACCCCCGGCTTTGGGTTCAAGCTGGTGGACCTGCTGGTCACCAACTTTCACCTGCCCAAGTCCACACTGATGATGTTGGTCAGCGCCTTTGCCGGGTACGAGCACATCATGGACCTGTACCGGCACGCCATCGCACACCACTACCGGTTCTTCAGCTATGGCGACGCCATGCTGCTTGAGCGCACCCAAGACAGCCCCGGTTCCGCTGCCAACCCCACCGCCAAGGAAGCTCCCCGCCATGCTCAAGTTTGAACTGCTCAAGACCGAGGGCCACGCCCGCCGCGGCCGCATGACGCTTGACCATGGCGTCGTCGAGACCCCCATCTTCATGCCCGTAGGCACTTACGGCACCGTCAAGGGCGTGATGCCGCGCTCGCTGGAAGACATGGGCGCGCAGATCATCCTGGGCAACACCTTCCACCTGTGGATGCGGCCGGGCCTGGACGTGATGACGCAGTTTGGCGGCCTGCACAAGTTCGAGCACTGGCACAAACCCATCCTCACGGACTCGGGCGGCTTTCAGGTCTGGTCACTGGGCGAGATGCGCAAGATCTCTGAAGAGGGCGTGAAATTCGCCTCGCCCGTGAACGGCGACAAGCTCTTTCTCACCCCCGAGACCAGCATGCAGATTCAGACCGTGCTGAACTCCGACATCGTCATGCAGTTTGACGAATGCACGCCCTACGACATCAAGGGCCACATCACCACCGAACGCGAAGCCCGCAGCTCGATGGAGCTCAGCCTGCGCTGGGCCCGCCGCTGCGTGACCGAGTTCGGCCGGCTGCAAAACCCCAACGCGCTGTTCGGCATCGTGCAAGGCGGCATGTTCGAGAACCTGCGTGAAGAGTCGCTCGCGTCCCTGGTGGAGCTGGACCTGCCGGGCTACGCCGTGGGCGGTGTCAGCGTAGGCGAGCCCAAGGACGAAATGCTGCGCATCATGTCGCACACGCCGCACCGCCTGCCTGAGAACAAGCCGCGCTACCTGATGGGCGTTGGCACACCGGAGGACCTGGTGCAGGGCGTGGCCGACGGTGTAGACATGTTCGACTGCGTCATGCCCACCCGCAATGCGCGCAACGGCCACCTCTTCACCCGTTTTGGCGACCTGAAAATCCGCAACGCCCGCCACAAGACCGACGAGCGCCCGCTGGACGAAACCTGCACCTGCTACACCTGCCGCGGCACGGCCACTGATGGCGCTGGCCAGGCGGTGAGCGGCGGCTTCAGCCGTGCCTACCTGCACCACCTGGACCGCTGCGGCGAAATGCTCGGCCCCATGCTGGCCAGCATCCACAACCTGCACTACTACCTCAACCTCATGCGCGAAGTGCGCGAGGCGCTTGACGCAGGCGACTTTGCAGGTTTTGCCAGGCGCTTTGCTGCGGACAGGGCGCGCGGCGTATAGGGCTGTCATACCGGACCTGATCCGGGATTCATGCCTCGCATGAAATAACGCATTTGCAACGCCATCATGAATTGCGGGTCTGGCCCGCAATGACACCAACTGCCAGCCTACAGCCTCACCATCACCGGCGCACCTGCCAGGCCGCTGCGCTGCAGCCAGCTGAACATCGAATCCACAGTCACGGTTTCAATGCGGTCAGTAAAGCGCTTTTCATCGGGGTGGTCGTCAAAGGCAATGTTGGCTGCCGTGGCGCGCCCACCCAGCCGGGTCAGCGGACCGATCTTCAGCGTGGTCGGCTCGTAGCCCTTGAACTGAAGCCAGGCCTGCGCCCGGTCACGCGTCGTGGCCGATGGCTCCATGGCCAGCGCCAGCGTCTCAAGCGCCCATTGGTTGGATTGCTGGTACTTGCGCCCCCAGGCGTAGCTCACGATGCTGTAGGCCCGGTTGTTCAAACTGGCGACCCGGGCGTTGTCCTGCAGCAAAGGCAAGAGCCTGTCTTGCACCTCGCGTGTAGGGGCGACCCACGCCGCTTCGTAACGCCACGGCGTGTCCAGAAAAAACTCGCCCAATCCCTGCCGGTAAATGGCCGACTCGCTGGTGCCGCAGGTATTGAGCTTGTGCACCACGCGCCAGACATGCCCGCCCTGGCCGTCGGGCTGCTGGTAGGCATACCCCAGATGCGAATAACGCAGGCCGTACTTCGTCAGTTCCTGCCCTGCGCGGGCAAGAATGACCACCCGCTGGCCTGATGCGTCCAGCGCGGCCACCGTACGCTCTGCCAGAGAAAGGCCGCGTTCAATGGATTGAACCGATGGCTTGGCCTCTTCGCAGGTGCGCCCGGCGTGGGCTGCGGGCAAGACAAGCATCGCCACAGCCCATACTGCCGCCAGCCCGATGTATTTAAAAGTGGTCATACGGCCGCTCAGTAGGTCAGGCGCTGGTTGTGCAGCAAGGCCCTGCCCAGCGCATTGGGCAGGAATGCGATGGCCTCACCGGCCGCAGAAAGAACAACGCCGGCACCGATCACGCTGACAGTCACCATCGTTCCCGCAGCAAGCGAGGCATTCGCCCCCGCACGCCCTGCAATTTCCACGCTGGCCCGCGCGCCATCAGACACCCGCTCCAACACGCACACCGTGCCCCGCGCCGTGACCTCAATGGCTTTGACCACCAACACGGCACCCGCCGTGGAAAGAGCGACCGGCACAACAAGCACCGCACTTGCTGCGGCACTGCCCACCATTGCGACCGACGCGAGCGGCAAAGCTGACACCGCACTCAGCGCTGAGGCCTCGTTCTGCGCTTGGGCCTGTATCGGCAGGGCTGATGCGGTGATCAGTGCACAGGTCATGGCAAAGGCTGCAAATCTGCTTTTCATAATGCACTCCAGGGTGAATGTGATCAGGCGATATCTGTGGTGCGGGCAGCAACGCGGCCTTCACGGCGCGCCTCATAAAGGTCCGCCTCATGCCGGTCGCGCAGCATCTTGGCCAGCGTGAAGGTGCAGGTAATCAGGTAGAGCCAGCTCACGCCCAGGAAAGCCTTGTACAGCTCATTGACTTCCATGCGCGCCAGACCCCAGCCCGTCAGCGCCATGGCCAGGAAAAATGCGCCCCACACCACGAACTTGAACACCGGCGTGTCGGGCATCTTGCTGCCCAGCTGGCTTTTCTCGTTGTCACGCACGAACTTGGCAAGCACGAAGGCAGCAGACAGGCAGAAGAAATAACCCATCACCATGAAGGCGCGGTCCAGGTCTTTGCCCGGCAGGTAAGCCAGGCCCACTGCGCACAAAAAGACGGCAATGAGAAAGGACACCCAGACCTGAAGTTGCCAGGCTTTGGAGTCGCGTTGGATAAGGGCTTGCATGAATACCTCTTGAAGTGGTGGAAGAGGATTGCAGTGTCAAAGGCCCAGCGGGCAGCGCGGGAAATTACGTGAAGGTGACAGCAGCCGCGCCCGGCAGCACTCCAAAACGGTACTTGCCTAGCCGGCAGCCAGCAGTTGCGCCACGCGCTCGCGCAGCCCAGCCGGCTGCACGTCCACAGCGGCTATCGCCTGACCGACGTTGAGCCCCACCCGGCTGAACGCGCCGCGCCGGAACGGCCGCACCATGGCGCCGCCAACCTCAATTCGGCTGAAATAGGAGCCCCACAGGTGCGTCAACGCCATCGGGATCACCGGCACCGGCTGGCGCTCAAGGATCTTCATGATCCCGCC
>JACMQX010000215.1 GCA_014376765.1 Ramlibacter sp.
AACTTATCCGGATTCCACCAGAAACTGGGGCAGCTTGTCGAGCAGCTGGCGCACAAAATGCATTCGTACAGGCCATTCAACTCATCGCGCTCCTCGGGGCTTTGCAGCCGCTCCTTGTCGGGCGGAATGTTGTCGTTGACCAGATAGGGCTTGATCGAGTTGTACTGCTTGAAGAACTGCGTCATGTAGACGATCAGGTCGCGGATCACCGGCAGGCCCGGCAAGGGCTTGAGCACGATCACGCCGGGCAGCGAGCGCATATTGGTCAGGCAGGCCAGGCCATTCTTGCCGTTGATATCCATCGCATCGGAGCCACAGACACCTTCGCGGCACGAGCGGCGGAACGTGATGCTCGGGTCCTGGGCCTTGAGCTTCATCAGGGCGTCCAGCAGCATGCGTTCATCACCTGCGAGTTCGATCTCGATGGTCTGCATGTAGGGCTTGGCGTCCTTGTCCGGGTCGTAGCGGTAAATCTGGAAAGTTGTTTTTTTCATGGGGTGCTTTCGGTGCTGCCTTGATAGGGGAACGTCTAGAAAGTGCGAACCGTGAGAGGAATAGACTCGACGGTAAGCGGTTTCATTTGCACAGGCTTGTAGGCCAGCCGGTTGTCCTGGCTGAACCACAGGGTGTGCTTATGCCATTCTGTGTCGTTGCGGCCGTTGGGGTGCTCGGGCGTGTCGGAAAAGTCATCAACCGTATGGGCGCCACGGCTCTCGTGGCGCGCTGCGGCCGACACCATGGTGGCCTGAGCCGCCTCGATCAGGTTCTCGACTTCCAGCGCTTCGATGCGCGCCGTGTTGAAGACCTTGGACTTGTCTTTCAGGTTGATGTTCTTCACCCGCTCGCGCAGCTCGGCAAGCTTGTGCACGCCGTCGTCCATGCTCTTCTGGGTGCGGAAAACACCGGCATGCAGCTGCATGGTTGAGCGGATGTCATTGGCCACGTCCTGCGCGTATTCGCCGCTTGCCGCGCTGTCCAGCCGCGCAACGCGGGCCATGGACGGGTCGGCTGCATCTGCAGGCAGGGGCTTGTGGGTCTTGTGGGTCTTGTTGAATTCAACAATGTGGTTGCCGGCCGCACGGCCAAACACCAGCAGGTCCAGCAGCGAATTGGTGCCCAGGCGGTTGGCGCCGTGGACGCTGACGCATGAGCATTCGCCCACTGCATACAGGCCGTTGACCGGCACGCTGTTGTTGTTAGCGTCCTGCGTCACGACCTGGCCGTGGATGTTGGTCGGGATGCCGCCCATCTGGTAGTGGATGGTGGGTACGACGGGGATCGGCTCGCGCGTGATGTCGACGTTGGCAAAGTTGTGGCCGATCTCGAACACCGAAGGCAGCCGCTTCATGATGGTGTCCGAGCCCAGGTGCGTCATGTCCAGATTGATGTAGTCCTTGTTGGGCCCGCAGCCGCGGCCTTCCTTGATTTCCTGGTCCATGCAGCGCGAGACATAGTCACGTGGCGCCAGGTCCTTGTAGGCGGGCGCGTAGCGCTCCATGAAGCGCTCGCCGTTGCTGTTGCGCAGGATCGCGCCTTCGCCCCGGCAGCCTTCGGTCAGCAACACGCCCGCACCGGCCACGCCGGTGGGGTGAAATTGCCAGAACTCCATGTCTTCCAGCGGGATGCCGGCGCGCGCCGCCATGCCCAGGCCGTCGCCGGTGTTGATGAACGCGTTGGTACTGGCGGCAAAGATGCGGCCCGCGCCGCCGGTCGCCAGCATCGTCGTCTTGGCTTCAAGAATGTGCAGTTCGCCGGTTTCCATTTCAATGGCGGTCACGCCTACCACGTCGCCCTGTGAGTCGCGGATCAGGTCCAGCGCCATCCATTCCACAAAGAACGCGGTCTTGGACTTGACGTTCTGCTGGTACAGGGTGTGCAGCATGGCGTGGCCGGTACGGTCGGCCGCGGCGCAGGCACGCTCCACGGCTTTTTCGCCATAGTTGGAGGTATGGCCGCCAAAGGGGCGCTGGTAGATGGTGCCGTCGGGGTTGCGGTCAAACGGCATGCCCATGTGCTCAAGGTCATAGACCACGTTGGGCGCTTCGCGGCACATGAACTCGATGGCGTCCTGGTCACCCAGCCAGTCCGAGCCCTTGACCGTGTCGTAGAAGTGGTAATGCCAGTTGTCCGGATTCATGTTGCCGAGCGACGCGCCGATCCCGCCTTGCGCTGCAACCGTGTGCGAGCGCGTCGGAAATACCTTGCTCAGCACGGCGACATTGAGGCCGGCACGCGCCAGTTGCAGCGAGGCACGCATGCCGGAGCCGCCGGCGCCGACGATCACGACGTCGAACTTGCGCTTGGAGATTGACGAATTCAGCGAGGATGCCATTGATTAGAGTCTCCAGAGGACTTGAACCGCCCAGCCAGCACAGCCGGTGAGCCACACGATAGTGAAAATCTGAGCCGCCAGACGTAAGGACACTGCCTTGACGTAATCCATCCAGATGTCGCGCATGCCGACCCAGACATGCCACAGCAGGGAAATGATCACGACGAAGGTCAGCACCTTCATCCATTGGG
>JACMQX010000027.1 GCA_014376765.1 Ramlibacter sp.
AGGCGCAACCTGGCGATTTACGGTGTGGGCGGGCTGATCGTGCCCTTTATCGGCATCAAGGCGATTGATGTGGTGCTCGTTGCCTTGAACCTGGCCTGACGCCTGAAGAAGCCAAGAAAATCCAAGAAAGAAAGCCATGAAAAACATACTTCGTCCTGCCCTCGTTTTGTTTCTGGTGCTCACCGCGCTCACCGGCGTGGCTTATCCGCTGCTGGTGACCGGTATCGCCAAAACGCTGTTTCCTGAACAAGCTGCGGGCAGCCTCATCAGCCAAGATGGCAAAACGGTGGGCTCTGCGCTGATTGGGCAAAACTTCAGCGACCTTCGGCATTTCTGGGGTCGGCCGTCGGCGACCGGTCCCATGCCTTACAACGCATCGGCATCCAGCGGATCCAATCAGGGGCCGTTGAATCCCGCTTTGGTCGAGGCCGTCAAGGGCCGCGTGGACGCGCTGCGGGCAGCCGACCCTGGCAACACCGCAGCCGTGCCGGTGGACCTTGTGACGGCCTCTGCCAGTGGGTTGGACCCGCACATCAGCCCCGCTGCAGCCAGGTACCAGGTCGGGCGTATTGCCCGACTGCGCGGCTTGCCAGCCGAAAATGTTCAGATGCTGGTGGATGCGCAAACTGAAAAGCCCTGGCTCGGAATTCTCGGAGAGTCGCAGGTCAACGTGCTGCGGCTCAACCTGGCGCTGGATACTCTGCGGTAAATGGCAAGCGTTCCCGACAACCGCCCCGACCCCGACCAGTTGCTGGAGCAGCTGCGCAGCTCCGAAGAACGCGCGCGCCGCGGCAAGTTGCGTATTTACTTTGGCGCCAATGCTGGCGTCGGCAAAACCTACGCCATGCTCAGCGCCGCACAGCGGGCGTGCAAGGCTGGTGACGATGTGCTGGTCGGTGTGGTGGAAACCCACGGCCGCAGTGACACAGCAGAGCTGCTGGCAGGGTTGGCGCAGTTGCCGCTCAAGGAGGTGCCTTACCGGGGCCGCATCCTGAAGGAGTTTGATCTTGATGCGGCACTGGAGCGCAAGCCCGCTGTGCTGCTGGTGGACGAGTTGGCGCACAGCAATGTCGAGGGCTCGCGACATCCCAAGCGCTGGCAGGATGTCAACGAGCTGCTCGAGGCCGGTATTGATGTGTGGTCGGCGCTTAACGTGCAGCACCTTGAAAGTCTCAATGGCACGGTAGGCGCGATTACCGGTGTGCGTGTGCATGAAACCGTGCCCGACACGGTGTTTGAGGCCGCAGACGAGATTGTGTTGGTAGACGTCACGCCCGATGAGTTGTTGGGCCGCCTGAAGGCCGGCAAGGTGTATATGCCGCGGCAGGCCGAGCGTGCGGCACAAAACTTTTTCAGAAAAGGTAACCTGATTGCCCTTCGCGAGATTGCTTTGCGCCGCACCGCAGAGCACGTTGAAGACGATGTACGCAGCTACCGGATTGAAAAATCCATTTCTCCGGTATGGAACACCGAGGGTGCGATTTTGGCGTGCATCGGTGCCCGTGAAGGCGCCGAGCAAACGGTGCGAACAGCGGCCCGGCTGGCAGGGCAGCTCAATGTGCGCTGGCATGCGGCGTATGTAGAAACGCCGCGCCTGCAGCGGCTGGACGTCGCCGAGCGGGACCGCATTCTGGTGGTCATAAATCTGGCCGAAGAGCTGGGTGCTGAAACCGCCGTGCTGACCGCCAGTGATGCCGCTGTGGCGCTGGTCGATCAGGCGCAGCTGCTGAACTGCGCGACGCTGGTGGTGGGCCGGCCGCAGTTGGCTGGCTGGTTTGGCCTCACGGGCTTCTGGGGCAGCCGCACCATGACGCGCCGGCTGGCACTGCTGGCCCCAACACTGGACATCATTGAGGTGGGCCATGCCGACAGTGCCCGCCGCTTGGCCCGCGCGGTGCCGCGGCTCACCAGTGACGACCGTGTCAGTGCCTGGCATGG
>JACMQX010000004.1 GCA_014376765.1 Ramlibacter sp.
GAGCAGCGCGGCATGCCGCTCGACGCCGCCGTGTTCGTCATTCCAGAATCTGCCCAGCTGCAGTACGCGCATGGGCTTCAAAGAGCCTTCAGTCAAAAAACTCTGCCTGTGACCAGGCGGCGGCCTGGGCGTCCTTGCCGGCAAGCAGCGCCTGCGCGCCCGCCGGCAGTGGCCAGTCGATGGCCAGCCGGGCATCGTTCCAGATGATGGCGCGTTCGCTGCCCGGGTCGTACACCGCTGTGGTCTTGTAGAGGAATTCCGCCGTCTCGCTCAGGGTGAGAAAGCCGTGCGCAAAACCCGGCGGTACCCACAGCTGCTTTTTGTTGGCAGCGCTCAGTTCCACGCCGACCCACTGGCCGAAGGTGGCTGAGCTTTTGCGCACATCAACCACCACATCCCACACCACACCCTGCGTCACGCGCACCAGCTTGCCCTGCGCAAAGGGCGGCAACTGGTAGTGCAGGCCGCGCAGCACCCCCTGGCGGCTGGCGCTGTGGTTGTCTTGCACAAAGCGGCCGGCGGGCGCCAGGCCTGCCTGCGCGAGCGCGGCTTCGAAAACCGGCTCCTTGTAGCTTTCCATGAACCAGCCGCGTTCGTCTTCAAACACTCGCGGCTCGATCACCGCCACTTCCGCCAGCCGGGTCGGCGTGGCTTTCACTGCAGGCGCCCCGCTTCGCTCAGCAGGCGCTTGAGGTACAGGCCGTAGCCGCTTTTGCCGAGCGGGGCGGCCAGGGCTTCCAGCTGCTGGTCGCTGATCCAGCCGGAGCGCCAGGCGATTTCTTCCGGGCTGGCCACTTTCAGGCCCTGGCGCTTTTCCAGCGCGGCAATGAACTGGCCGGCTTCCAGCAGGCTGTCATGCGTGCCGGTGTCCAGCCACGCGTAGCCGCGGCCCATGACCTCCACATGCAGTTGGGACTTCTGGAGGTACGCCTCGTTCACCGAGGTGATCTCCAGTTCACCCCGCGCACTGGGTTTGACCGCCGCGGCGATGTCGCAAACCTGGTTGTCATAGAAGTACAGGCCCGTCACCGCATAGTTGCTGCGCGGCTGCTCCGGCTTTTCTTCAATGCTGACGGCGCGGCGCGCTGCGTCAAACGCCACCACGCCGTAACGCTCCGGGTCCTGCACATGGTAGGCAAAGACGGTGGCGCCGCCGGTGCGCGCCATGGCCTGGTTGAGCAATTCCTGCAGGCTGTGGCCGAAGAAGATGTTGTCGCCCAGCACCAGCGCGCACGGGTCGCGGCCAATGAAGTTGCGCCCGAGGATGAAGGCTTGGGCCAGCCCGTCGGGGCTGGGTTGCACGCAGTAGCTGAAGTTCAGGCCCCAGTTGGCGCCGCTGCCCATCAACGCCTGAAAGCGCGGCAGGTCTTCGGGCGTGGAGATGATGAGGATGTCGCGTATGCCCGCGAGCATCAGCACGCTCAAGGGGTAATAAATCATCGGCTTGTCATAGACGGGCAGCAGCTGCTTGCTCACGGCCAGAGTGGCCGGGTGCAGGCGCGTGCCGGCGCCGCCGGCGAGGATGATTCCCTTGCGGGTGGGTGGAGGGCTTGACGTGGTCATGGTGTGGAGCTGGCCGCTGCAACGAGTGTATCGACCACGCTGTCCACATCGCGCCGCCAGTCGGGCAATTGCAGGCTGAAGGTGGAGCTGAGTTTGCCGCAGTCCAGCCGCGAGTTGGCGGGCCGGGCGGCGGGTGTGGGGTAGTCTGCTGCGGGGATGGGGACGATGTTCTTGACCTGCAGCGGCAGGCCCTGGCTGCGCGCCCGCGCGATCGCGTAGCTGGCGTAGGCGTGCCAATTTGTCTCTCCACCGGCGGTGAGGTGGTAGGTGCCCCAGTGCTCGTCCATCTCGGCCAGCTCGCTGATCACACGCGTGGTCACCTCGGCCAGCAGCCGGGCGCTGGTGGGTGCGCCCCACTGGTCGGCCACCACGCGCAACTCGTCACGGTCCGCCGCGAGCTTGAGTATGGTCTTGAGGAAGTTGCCGCCAGTAGCGGAGTACACCCAGCTGGTGCGAAAGACCAGATGCCGGCAGCCGCTGGCGCGGATCGCCTCTTCGCCTTGCAGCTTGGTCTGGCCATAGATCGACAGGGGGTGGGTGGCATCTGCTTCCGTGTAGGGCCGGCTCAGCATGCCGTCAAACACATAGTCTGTGGAGTAGTGCACCAGCAGGCTGCCCGTTTTGTGGCAGTGGGCGGCGAGTTCAGCCACGGCTTCTGCGTTGATGCGCCTGGCGGCATCGGGCTCGGTTTGCGCCTTGTCTACGGCGGTGTAGGCCGCGGCATTGACGACCACATCGGCCTGCGACGTGGCAAGCACTTGCGCCAGCTGGCGGGCATCCTGCAGATCGGCCTCACCCCGCCCGCAGGCCGTGACGACGCCCGCAACGGCCAGGCTGCGGCGCAGTTCGGTGCCCACCTGGCCGCCTGCGCCCAGCAGCAGGATTTTCATGCCGCCGCTTTCATGCTGCCGCTTTCATGTCGCCGCTTTCATGTCGAATAGTGCTGGCGCACCCAGTCGCGGTAAGCGCCGCTTTGTACACGGGCAACCCACTCGGGGTGGTCCAGGTTCCAGCGCACGGTTTTGCGGATGCCTGACGCAAAGCTTTCCTGCGGTTGCCAGCCGAGTTCGCGGCCTATGCGCGTCGCGTCAATTGCGTAGCGGCGGTCGTGGCCCGGCCGGTCCTGCACGTAGGTGATGAGCTCGCTGTAGCTTGCGCCGTTTTCGCGCGGCCGCTCTTCGTCCAGGATGGCGCAGATGGTTTTGACCACATCGATGTTGGCCATCTCGTTGTGCCCGCCTATGTTGTAGGTCTGGCCCGGCTGGCCTTTGTCCAGCACGGTGGCGATGGCGCGGCAGTGGTCTTCTGCATACAGCCAGTCGCGCACCTGCTGTCCGTCCCCATAAATCGGCAGCGGCTTGCCGGCCAGTGCGTTGCAGATGACGAGCGGGATCAACTTTTCAGGAAAATGGAACGGGCCGTAGTTGTTGCTGCAGTTGGTGGTGAGCACTGGCAGGCCGTAGGTGTGGTGCCAGGCGCGCACCAGGTGGTCGGCAGCGGCCTTGCTCGCGCTGTAGGGGCTGTTGGGCTCGTAGCGGTGCTGCTCGGTGAAGGCTGGTGCGTTGCGGTCGAGCGAGCCGTAGACCTCGTCGGTGCTGACATGCAAAAAACGGAAGGCCGCTTTGCGCGCCGCTGGCAACGGGGCCCACCAGGCGCGGGTTTCTTCAAGCAGTGTGAACGTACCCACCACATTGGTTTGCACAAAAGCTGCAGGGCCATGGATCGAGCGGTCCACATGGCTTTCGGCTGCAAAGTTGAGGACGGCATCGGGCTGGTGTTCCGCCAGCAGCGCAC
>JACMQX010000216.1 GCA_014376765.1 Ramlibacter sp.
GAGCATTCCCTGCTTGACCATTCCAGCCATGTAGCCGCTGTAGTTCTGCATGAAACCGGCCGGCCGGATCAACGTACAGGCGATGCCGGAGGCAGACATATCCGCACCGGCAAGGGATTGCGGCGCGTGTGCGCGTCCTGGTTGACTACTTGCTCGCCGGCTGTGCGCGGGAGCCAGCACTGCGGCACAAGCGTGGCGCCTGTAACGCCTACCGCTGCAGCAACTCGCGGCAGCGCCCTGTGCCAGGTGGCACTTTCTTCATTCCGTTCAGCTTTCATTCACACACGTAGTAGCAACATACGTTTCATACCAACCGAACGGAGCCCCCCATGAAACGCTTTGCCCTCATCGCCCTGCTTGCCGCCACCGCTGCCGCAGGTGCCAATGCACAGACCTTTATCGATTACGCCCGCGTGCGTTCAGTGGACCCGCAGTTCGAGACCATTCAGGTCCCGCGCAATGTCTGCACCAATGAAGTCTTCAACGAAACCCGCGCCATCGGTGGTGAACGCCAGTATGGCGGCGCGGTGATCGGCGGCCTGGCTGGCGGCGTGCTGGGCAACCAGGTGGGCCGGGGCAGTGGCCGCAGTGCCGCTACGGCGTTGGGTGTGGTGCTGGGCGCCGTCGCTGGTGACCGCATCGGCAATCGCAACCAGTTCGAGCGCTATGAAAACGTACCGCGTGAAGTGCAGACCTGCCGCACGGTGAATGATGTGCAGCAGCGCCCGGCCGGCTTCCGCGTCAGTTATGACTACCGGGGCCAGCAGTACACCACCGTGTTGCCGAACAACCCGGGCCCCAACCTGCAGGTGCGCGTGTCGGTTGAGCCGGTGGTGCAGTAGTAGGATCAGCAGTCATGAATGCCTTTGCCAGACTCCTGTGCGCCACGATGGTGTTGCTGGCCACATCGGCCTGGGCCGATGTGAGCCGTGACGACGCAGCTGCCGCCGCCCAGCGCATGAGCAAGGGCCGCGTGCTGTCGGTGGAAAAGGCAGAGGCTGCGCGCCGCCCGGTGTGGCGCGTCAAGGTGGTGACGCCGCAGGGCGAGGTCCGTGTGATGCTGATCGACGCCGCCACCGGGCAGCCGCTGTAATCTGGCGGGCCTCCACCCATGCGCCTGCTGCTGATTGAAGACGAGGCTCCGCTCCGGCTGGGCCTTGCGCTTCAGCTTGAGGCCGAGGGTTATCGCGTCGACAAAGCCGCTGACGGTGAAGACGGCCTGTTCCAGGCGCGCGAATACCCGGTTGACCTGGCCATTGTTGACCTGGGTCTGCCCAAGCTGAGCGGCATTGAAGTGGTCAAGCGTCTACGCGCTGATGGCCGTACGCTGCCCATCCTGATCCTCACCGCCCGTGGCAGCTGGCAGGACAAGGTGCAGGGCCTGGAGGCCGGCGCCGACGACTATCTGGTCAAGCCCTTTGAATATCCCGAACTGGTGGCGCGCGTCAAGGCGCTGCTGCGCCGCTCAATGAAGGCCGCGTCCGATGTGCTCACGCTCGGGCCGGTGGCGATTGATTTTTCGGCCCAGGCTGCCAGGCTGAACGACGTTCCGTTGGAGCTCACCACCTTTGAATACCGCCTGCTGGAATTGCTGGTGCGCGAGCGTGCCCGCGTGGTGAGCAAGCAGGAACTGGCCGACTACCTCTACCCCCACGACGAGGACAAGGGCAGCAATGTGCTGGAGGTGCTGGTCGGGCGCCTGCGCCGCAAGCTTGACCCTGAAGGCACGCTCGGCGCCATTGAAACACTGCGGGGCCGCGGCTACAGGTTCACGCTGGGTTGAGCTGGCTTTCGGTAAGCTCGGTGTCATGAGGTTTACCCGTTCCATTCGCGCCCGCCTGTTGCTGGGCGCCGCCGTGGTGTTGCTGGCCTTTATGGCGGGTGCGGGTCTTGCCGTGCAGCGCGCCCACGCCGACAGCGTGCGTGCCTCTCAATTTGCGCGGCTGCAAGGCACGGTGTACCTGTTGCTTGCCGGGGCGGAGCTGGACGCGGATGGCAAGCTCGTCATGCCCGAAGGTTTTGCCGAGCCGCGCCTGTCGCTGCCCGGGTCGGGGCTGTACGCCAACATCGTCAACGTCAACCGCAAGGAGGAATGGCAGTCGGCCTCTGCCGTGGGGTTGACCCTGCCGTTCAAGCGCAGCCTGCCGGTGGGGCAGTGGCATTTCGACATGCTCCAGAACGCCGGCGGCAACTACATGGCCGCGACTTACGGCGTCAGGTGGGCAGTGCGCTCGGCAGAGGCGCCGCTGGTGCTCTCGGTGCTGGGAGACAGCGCGGAGTTTGACCGCGAGACGCGGGTCTTCAAGCAAACGCTGTGGGGCTGGCTGGGTGGCGCGGGCTTGTTGCTGCTGCTGTCCCAGACGCTGCTGTTGCAGTGGGCCCTGTCGCCGCTGCGCCGCGTGGCGCAGGAAATCCACCGGATTGAAAACGGCGAGCAGGCTGAAGTGCAGGGCAGGTATCCGACGGAGATCGAGGCCCTGACCGGCAACCTCAACACCCTCATCAAGCAGGAGCGGGTGCGTCAGGGCCGTTACAAGGAGGCCTTGAGTTTCCTGGCGCATAGCCTGAAGACGCCGCTTGCGGTGCTGCGCACGGCCCTGGCCGACCCGGCCCGTCTGCCGGCTGCGGTGGCCGAGCAGGTCACCCGCATGGACGACATCGTGCAACACCAGCTCGGCCGTGCTGCCGCCAGCGGATCGGCCCGTTTCGCGCCGCACCTGACGCTGGCGCCCGTGCTTTTGCGCATCCGCGATTCGCTCGCCAAGGTGTATGCCGACAAGGGCTTGGTCTTCACAGTCGATTGCCCCGCAGAGCTGACCTGGCGCATGGACGAGGGCGATGCCTTCGAGATTCTCGGCAACCTGATGGACAACGCCGCCAAGTGGGCCGGGCAGCGCGTGATGGTGCGTGTCTGGAGCGACGGGCGCGACGCACGCGAAGGGGGCGGCCTGCACATCCGTATTGAGGATGACGGCCCGGGCTTCAGCGACACCGAGTCCATCCTCCAACTCCATGTGCGGCTGGACGAGCGCGTCCCGGGGCATGGCGTCGGCCTCACGGTGGTGAATGATCTGGTTGCAAGCCACGAGGGCAGCCTGAAGCTGTCGCGCGGCACATGGGGCGGTGGTTGTGTAGATATCGTGTTGCCGGCCGCCTGAGATCAACCGGTTTCTTCATTCGGTTCACTTTTCGTTCAGGCATGCGGTAGCAAGATGACTCGATCAACTTCATAAAGAGCTTGTCATGAAAGTTTTTACCGCTTCCGGTTTCATTGCAGCCGCCGCCATCGTGTTGGGTAGCCTGGGTGCCGCGTCTGCGGCGCATGCGGGCAGCGATGTGTTCTTCTCGATTGGTCTGCAATCGCCACAACCGGTGTATGTCCAGCCCCAGCGGGTGTATGTGCAGCCGCAGCCGGTGTATGTCCAACCCCAGCCTGTGTATGTCCAGCCGCGGGGGGGTTATGTTCGCCCCGCCCCGGTGTACGCCTATCCCGCGCCGGTCTATACGGCTCCGGCCCCGGTGTTTGTGCGGCCCGAGCCCTATGCCTACGAACGCCGTTGGGAGGAAGAGCGCCGCAGGGAAGAATGGCGCCGCTGGAAATGGCGCCATCGTCATCATGATCGGGACGAGTACCGCGGTCATGGCCGCGACTGGGATTGAGGGTTCGGGTTGAGCGCCGCAGTTGGGTTGCTCAACCCACTTGTTCAGCCATCTCGCTCACGCTTCATCAGATCTGCTTCCGCTACAAAGGGCGCATCTCCGGCAGGTTTGCCCTTTGCTTTTGAATTGGTTGCGTCAAGCTCTTGTTGCGGGGTGAGCGGCTCGACTGATCCATCAGGCGGCTTGCTATCGGACGGCAACGAGTTGAGAAATTCCTCAAAGTCGACTTCGGACACTTCATAGCCCGGAACCGACAGATATTCGTCCGCATCCGGCGTCACATACTCGCGGCCCTGACTTTTGATTTTTCCTTTCTCTGCCGCCTGCAGGGCCCCTGATGGTTCAAGTTCTGCACGGCCTGTGTCGGCAAATGCTGTGTCCGATTCTGCCGAAGGGGCTGACAGCTCGTGCGAAATGTTCTTGCCCGTGACACCCGTTGGCTTGACCCCCCTGCTTCGCCGCTCGCGCAGCACCGCCCGCAGGGACAAGGCGCTTTTGATGGGCGGCATCTCCTTGAAGGCGCGCACCCGGATCACACCCAGATGCACCGAGTGCACCGGTATGCCGTACAAGCCCTTGAACTGGCGCGCCAGGTACCCTTCGATATGGCGCGACATCGTCCACGCCGCGTGGTCAAAGTGCGAAAGATAGATCATCACGATGAGGTGGCCCGAGTCACGGTCCCAGCCAAAACGGATCATGCTGTCTGACTCATCGCACACGCCCGTGCGCTGCAAGGCCGCGCGCGCAATCTCCTGCAGAAGTTCGGGGTCGCGCTGCCAGATGCGCCATCGCAGTTTCAGCCGGGCCCACAGGCCGGGTTTGTTATCCAAGATCACCCTCCATTTCCCTGGCGTTATTAAACGTTATTTGACAGGGCTGGAATTGAGGGTAGCTCAGAAACCCTTGTTTCTGCTCCGGCACCCAGGCAGGTCAGTCAGCCTTGATGTTGTTGTCCTTCACCACCTTGGCCCAGATGTCCATCTGCTTGTCAATGAAGACGCGGGCCGAGTCGCCAGTGCCGCCCACCACATTGATACCTTGCGCCTGAAGCCGGGACGCGACCTCGGGGGAAGACAGGACCTTGTTCAGCGCTTCGTTCATTTTCTTCAGGATGTCAGGCGGTGTTTTTGCTGGCGCCAGCACCGCCCACCAGGCGGGTGCCTCAAAGCCGGGGTAGCCGCTCTCGGCCATGGTGGGCACGTCGGGCAGGTCAGCGCTGCGCTTGGAGGTGGTAACGGCCAACGGCCGCATGCGCTTGCTGTCGATGTGCGGTTTGGTGACAAACACCGAGCCAATGGACAGCGGCACATGGCCGGCGACGGCGTCATTCATCAATGGGCCGCCGCCTTTATAGGGAATGTGCGCCCAGGGGATGTTGCTGCTTTTGCCCAGCAGCTCCATCGCCACGTGCCCCAGGCTGCCTGAGCCGATGGTGCCGTAACTCACGTTCTTGCCCGCGCGCGCTGCTGCCACAACTTCAGCAAGGCTCTGGTAGGAGCTGCCTGCGTAGGTGGCCAGCACCATGGGCGATGTGCCCACCAGCACCAGCGGCGTCAGGTCTTTTTTGGAGTCGAAGGGCAGGTTGGGGATCAGCGCCGGGTTGACGCCGTGGGTGTCAAACACCACGGCGAAGGTGTAGCCGTCGGGCGGGGCAGCTGCCACAAATGCAGCGCCGATGGAGCCCGATGCGCCGCCCTTGTTGTCGACGATCACGTTCGCGCCGAGTTGCTGTGCCAGCGGCGGCGCCAGGATGCGGGCAACCTGGTCTACCGAGCCCCCGGGCGGGAACACCGCAACCAGTTTGATGGGCTGGCGTGTGGGCCATGCCTGGGCGGCTGCGGTGAGCGGTGCGGCCAGGCAGGCGGCAGCGGCCAGGACGGGCAGGAGTTGAAGAAAATTGCCAGGCAGGGACTTGAGGTTCAAAGCTTTACTCCAGGGGTGCGCGCCGGTGGTGATGGGGTTTTGGGTGGATCGCAATGGCCCGCGCCCCTTTTAATGTTCAACTTTATTTCCCGCCGCTGCCGATAACAAGGGGGGCTGCCCTGCATGGCTCGTATGGTTACCCTGACCTCTGGCTTCCTGATCCCTCGCTCGCCGGCAGGGCGAGGCGGTGCGCGACGCTGCCGGTGGCCGGGTGTATGCCCAGGCGGCGCCGGATCACGGCGCCACTTTTTTCTTCACCATGAAAAAGACCCTGTAGCGCGTTGGCGCTACAGGGTCTTTGCGGGTCAGCGCAGCAGCTTACTGGCGCGGCTCGCCTTTTTCATTGACCGTGATCGTGGAGCCTGGGGCTGCAGTCATCTGCACCTTGTGCTCCGTGCCGCGGTAGTTATAGGTCACGTCCCAGAACTCGGGCGTCGTGCTGGCCACGTTTTCGCAGCGCTGCACGTCGCGGGTGGAAGTGACCTGGGCAGGCGCCTGGTTGTTGCCATAGTTGTTGCCAACCTTGTTGCCGATCACGGCGCCGCCCACAGCGCCAGCCACGGTGGCAATGTCTTTGCCCGTTCCGCCGCCGACCTGATGGCCGAGGATGCCGCCCAGCAAACCGCCGACGACTGCGCCGCCGACGCCGCTGCCGCTGCCCATGGCGCCATACGTCTTCTGTGGCGCTGCTTCAGTCACTTGCTGTTTTTCGATCCAGCAACGCTGGTTCGGCGGGCCGACCACGGCGCGTACCGACGTGACTGGCACCTGGTAAGTACGCTCTTGAGGGCGACGACGGTAGTCGTAGTCCGGGCCTGCCAGGGGTTCGGGCGTGTCCAGGTCGCGGCGGCCATTGTTGGCCGGGCGTACCGACGAGACGCGGTCGTTGAACCCCATTTGACGCAGCGAGCTGTAGCTGCCGGGGCGCAGGATGACGCAGCGGCCTTCAAAACGAATGTCTTCGCATGCTTCCCAGCGGCCCTTGGCCACCACGACAGATGACGCTTTGTCGTTGAAACCGTAGCGGGTGAAGTCGCCTACGCGGCCTTGTGTGGTGAAGGCCTGGCCACGATAGCCCTCGCCTTCATAGAAAGTGACCTGTGACATGGCATGACCTGCTGCGAACAGGGCGCACGCCATGAGTGCGGGCTTGAAATATTTCTTCATTTGATTTCTCCAGTGGTTTGTCTGTGAAATCATTGTTGTCACGCAGACTGCCAAACCTGTAGGAGCAGACGCCATCCGCACGAAAGCGATCTGCCTCTTTGTGTCTCACACGCCAATTACTGCACGGTTCGCAGCGCCAGGCAGAGTTCGCCGGCTGCCTGCGGTACTTGAACTGTAGGAATGAAGAAACGCGGTGCTCACCTGGATCCAGTCGCTGCGCGCTTCCGTCGGCGAAAGGGTCAGCACCAGATACCCGCGCTTGGCCGTCTCGGCATAGCGCAATGTCGGCACGAAGCTTAAAAACGCGTCCTGCAGGATGCCCCGCAAGATCAGCGGCTGCGTGAGCTCAAAGCCCGGTGAGGTGACTGATGCTGTTGCAAACTCCACGCCGACCCGGTTGCCGCTGGCGTCCAGCAGGTCGCTGGCCCAGGCGTTGTGGGTGTCGCCAGCCAGTGAGATCAGGTTCTTGTCCTGTGCACGGGCCGCGGCCAGCACGGCCTCGCGCGCGGCAGGGTAGCCGTCCCAGGCGTCAAAGTTGTATGGCGCACTGCGCTGCGCCATGAGCTCGTTCTGGCGCTGCGTGCGGTTGGACGGCTGGGTCGCGCGGGCGTCGAGGTATTCAAACAGGCTGTCCAGGCTGAGCGCAGAAGCAATGGACTCGGGGATCTCCATGTGCGCCATGAGCACCTGTTGGCCCAGCACTTGCCAGGTCGCGGTCGATGCCTGCATCTGCGCGGTCAACCAATTGGTTTGCTCCGTACCCAGCAACTGCCGGGCCGGGTCCTGCACGCGGCCGGCGTTGTAGTCGTTGAGCGAGAGCTGCTGGTCGCGCCCGATCAGGCGTGTGTCCAGCATATGCAGCGAGGCAAGGTTGCCGAAGTTGAACGAGCGGTAGATCTTGAGCGGGTTGGCCGGCTCCGGCAGGCGGATCGGCACCCATTCCTGCCAGGCCTGGATGGCTGCGCTGCGCCGCGCCACCCAGCTGCCTTCAGTGTTCGGGTCATGCGCGCCCGCGCCGCCTGACCAGGCGTTATTGGCGATGTCATGGTCGTCCCAGACGGCAATCATCGGCACGGCCGCATTGAGGTCTCGCAGGTCGGAGTCGGTACGCATTTGCCTGTGCCGGCGCCGGTAGTCATCCAGCGTGACGGTCTCGTGGCTGGGTTCGGCTTCACGGTCAAAGGCGATGGCAAGCTGCGCGGCAAAGCCAATCACGCCATATTCATAGATGAAGTCGCCCAAGTGCAGGACGAGGTCCAGGTCGGTGCGCTTGGCCGCGTCGGCAAAAGCATTGAAATAGCCGGCTGAAAAGCTGGAGCAGGAAAACACAGCCATCTTGGCCTGAAGCGCGCCGCCGGCCGGCAGCGTCTTGGTGCGGCCCGTGGGCGAGCGCTCACCGCCAAAATTGAAACGGTAGAAATACACCGCGCCGGGCAGGAGGCCGGTGGCGTCAACCTTGACCGTGTAGTCCTGGGCAGCGCTGGTGGTGGCGGTGCCGGTGGCCAGCATCACGCCGAAGTTGGCGTCTGCGGCCAGCTCCCAACTGACCTGCATCGCCCCCGGCGCGGCGGCTGTGACCCGGGTCCAGAGGATCACTCGGTCCTGCAGAGGGTCGCCGCTGGCGACGCCGTGCTGGAAGGGCCCGCTTACCGGGCCGGTCGTCCCACCGCCACAAGCCGTCATGGACAGGCCGGAACTGACGGCCATGGCGTAGACCACCGCGCTACGGATGAAGCTGCGGCGCGAGGGCGCCTCCAAAAGCGTAGCGGCCGCCAGGGCGGGTTCTGCGTCGCGGGTTTTCATGTAATTTCCTGTGGGGCCCGGCTCGGCAGACGCGGTGGCGCGTGCTTGAGGGGTGTCAGCTGGTTGTAATTACGTTAGCTCTGACGGGCGCGCAATGTTGTAGGCGCGCCGAACGAGGCAAGGTAGGAATTGCCCCACATCGCCGGGGCGCCGCGCGGTATATGCTCTCGGCTCCCGGCCGCCATCGGCGGGTTGATGTCGTAACGGGCTTTTCCTTGAAACCTTCCCATACCCCTTCAAATTCCCCTCCCGTGCCCCGGATCGCCCTGATCCATGCAACCGCACTCGCGGTGCAGCCGGTTGTCTCAGCCTTCACCCGGCACTGGCCCGAGGCCAACTGCATGAATCTGCTGGACGACAGCCTCTCGGTCGACCGTGCCGTTGCCGGCAGCCTGACGCCCGGCATGGTGCAGCGCTTCACAGACCTGGCCGCCTACGCCAAAGGCACGGGCTGCAACGCGATCCTGTTTTCCTGCTCTGCCTTTGGCCCGGCCATTGAGGAGGCAGGCAAGGTTTGCGGCCTGCCTACGCTCAAACCCAACGAGGCCATGTTTGAGAACGCGCTGGCCTTTGCGGTGGGCAGGCGGGCCCGCATCGGCCTGATCGCCACTTTTGAGGCATCCATCCCGTCGATGTCAGTCGAGCTGCTGGACATGGCGAAGGCGCGCGGGCTCGACATTGACCTGCGCAGCGTCCACGTGCCCGGTGCGATGCAGGACCTGGCAGAAGGCCGCGCCTTTGAGCACCACCAAAAAATCGCTGCCGCCGCGCTCCAGCTGCGTAACTGCGACGCCGTCATGCTGGCCCAGTTCTCCATGGCCGCCGCATTGCCCGCGGGCCAGGCTGCCATCCCCTGTGCTGTGCTGAGCAGCCCTGACTGCGCCGTACTCGCCCTCAAAAAAACAATGACTTACGCACATGACTGATTCACGCATTACTTTTGCGCAACTGCGCCAGTTCATCATCGTGGTTATGACGCGCCTGGGCCTGCCCGAGGCGGACGCGGCCATCGTTGGCCAGTTGATGGCCGAAGCCGAAATGCAGGGCTCAGACGGCCACGGCGCGATCCGCATCCTGCCGTATGCGCGGCGCATCCGCGCGGGCGGCCTCAACCTCAAGCCGAATATCAAAATCGTTCAGGAGCGTGCCGGCATGGCAGTGCTGGACGGCGACAACGGCATGGGGCACCTGGTCATGCAGAAAGCGGCGGAAATCGCCATCGAGAAAGCGCGCCATTGCGGGATCGGCTGGGTGGGTTCGCGCCTGTCCAACCATGCAGGGCCTGCGTCGCTGTATGCGCGCATGCCCATGGCGCACGACATGATCGGCATGTACTTTGCGGTGGGCAATGCCAACCACCTGCCGCCTTGGGGCGGGCTGGACATGCTGCTGTCGACCAACCCGATTGCGGTGGCCGTGCCTGCGGGCGAGGAGTCGCCCGTGGTGTTGGACATGGCGACCACCGTGGCCGCTTACGGCAAGGTCAAGGCCAAGGCCCAGCGCGGCGAACAAATGCCCATCGGCTGGATGATCGACCGCCTTGGACAGCCGTTGACTGATCCCAAACGCGCAGAAGAAGGCTTTCTCATGCCGATCGGTGGGTACAAGGGTTACGGGCTGTCGCTCATCGTCGGCCTGCTGGCCGGGACGCTCAATGGCGCGGCCATGGGTTCGGAGGTGATTGACTTCAACCATGACGACACCAGCATCACCAATACAGGCCAGGCCATTCTCGCCATCGACCTCAGCGCATTTGGCGACGTGGGCGAGTTCAAGGCCCGCGTCGACAAGCTGGTGCGTGAGCTGCGCGCCAGCGAGCGGATGCCGGATGTGGAGCGCATCTGGCTGCCGGGAGAGCAAAGTCATGCCAAACGCGAAGCCAATGAGCGTGACGGCATGGCGCTCCCGCCGGTCCTGCTCAAACAGCTCGATGCCTTTGCGCTGGAGCTGGGCATACCTGCGCTCGCTGCGCATTGATAGATTAACTTCCAAGAGAAACCACACCATGACGCCATCACACTTCTCACGCATCGCGCCGGTCGCTCCTGTCAGCTCACCACGCACGTCCGGATCCCGCCGCCGCATCGGCCTGTTCACGCTGGGCCTGCTCGCAGGCAGCCTGGCCAGTGGCCTTGCGTTCGGGCAAGCGGCGTATCCCAACAAACCGATCCGCATGATCGTGCCGCTGGCGGCAGGCAGTGCGGTGGACGCCGCGGCCCGCATTGTGACGCAGAAGATGGGCCAGAACATGGGCCAGTCCATCGTGGTTGAAAACCAGGCGGGCGCGGCAGGGTTGATCGGTGCAGGGTCCGTCGCCAAGTCGGCGCCTGATGGCTACACCATTGGCGGCTTCAACGACAGCATCATGACCATGCTGCCCAACCTGCAGTCCAAGATGCCCTGGGACATCTTGAAGGACTTTGAGCCTGTGTCGCTCGTGGCAACCGTGGAGTGGGGTCTGGTGGTCAACGCTGACGCACCGCAAAAGACAGCGGCTGATTTGATCGCCTCTGCAAAGGCCGCGCCGGGCAAGATCAACTATGGCTCGGGCGGCAACGGCAGCCCGCAGCACATTGCCATGGCATTGTTCGATGCGCAGGCCGCTGTGCAAATGACGCACGTACCGTACAAAGGTGCCACGCAAGCGGCCATGGGTGTGGCAGGCAATGAAGTGAATGCGGCCTTCCAGGGCATTGCCACGGTGAACTCGTTGATCAAGGCTGGCAAGGTGCGACTGATTGGCGTGACCACGCCGCGCCGCATGCCCCAGTTCCCTGACGTGCCCACGGTATCTGAATCGGGCATGCCGGGTTTTGAGTTCAACTCCTGGTTCGCCATGATGGTGCCGGCCGGTACACCGAAGGCCATCGTGCAGACGCTGCATGCTGAAGTCGTCAAGGCGCTGGCGGATCCAGAGGTTCAAGCCAAGCTTATTGCGCAGGGCCTGACGCCGCGCGGCACCGCACCGGACGACCTGGCCAAGGCCATGCGGGCACAACTGGCGCGGTATGGCGCGCTGATCAAGCAGGCGAACATCACGGCAGAGTGAGCTCGCAAAATTTATCCCGGCGCTAACTAGCGCATAAAAAAGGCGGCCTGCGGGCCGCCTTTTTTATGCGAGTTCGCAAAAATTTAACGGTGACTATGTGCGTTAGTTCTCTGATGCAGCAGGTGGCCTAGTTCGGCCGAGGCCGTCTGCAATAGCGCTCTCGTCCATGAGGCTCATTGACCCGTTTTCGGCGTGCTCAGACAATTTTTGGTGTTGCCAATATCACGTGTACTGCACGCACCTATCCTCCTGGCGCCACCCGCAAACACCAAGGCGGGACGGCATCAAAGGCAACACCACCCTTCGGAGTTTTTCCATGTCAAATCCCAAGCTCGTCGCAGTTGTACCGTCCGGGCAGGCTTCATCGACGACGATAGAGCGGCAGATGGGCGACCCGCTTCTTGGTTGCCTGATGCAGGCCGCAAAATATCATGGCAAACCGTCATCGCGTGACAACCTCGCCGGTGGGTTGCCTGTTGCACCTGAAGGCCTCTCACCGGAGCTCGCCTTGCGGGCTGCGCGCCGCGTCGGGATGGATGCGGCGCTGCTGCAATGCCCGGTGGCGCTACTGCACGAGTTGAAGCTTCCAGCCATTCTTCTTCTGCACGACCGGCAGGCCTGCCTGTTGCGGGACGTCGTCAAGCCGCAAGAATCGTTCCTCATCTCGCTGCCACATGATGATGCTCCTATCGAGATGGACGGCGCTGAACTGGAAGCGCTTTACGCGGGCCATGCAATGTCCTTTCTGCCTGCAAGCGGGCAAGCGGCTGGCGATGACGCAAATGTTGCTCACAGCGGTGCAACGCCAAATGCGCGCCATTGGTTCCAAAGCATCCTGATGCGCAATCGGGGTCTGTACACAGACGTCCTTTTTGCTGCCTTGCTGATCAACCTGTTCGCCCTGGCCATGCCGATGTTCACCATGAATGTCTA
>JACMQX010000217.1 GCA_014376765.1 Ramlibacter sp.
CAGGCCATGGCAAAAATGGAGCCGGCGCAACGCGAGCGCATGGCGCTGGGCGCCGTGGTGATGCGCGCCAGCGGCCCGCTGCGCATCGTCAGCCCCAACGACATGGACCTGCTGGACACGCGCCCCACCCTGCTGTGGCAGGCAGCAGACGGGCAGGCCGTGCGCATCACCATCACCGGCAGCAACAAGGCAGTGGCCGCGCAGACCGTCACCACCGCCAACCAGTGGACGGTGCCGGCGGCACTGGCGGCGGGCGACTACGCCTGGCGCGCCGAGATCGTGTCGGACACGCCGGGCGCGCCGCGCAATGGCCGCTTCAAGGTCATTGCGGCGGACGACCCGCGGCGGGTCCGTATTGGCGCTCCAGCAGGCCCCCAGCTCGAAGGCTTCGGCCCGCGGGTAGCGCGCGCCATGATGCTGGAGAACGAAGACTTGCCGCACGACGCGCTGCTGATGTGGCGCCAGCTCGCAGCCGAGCGCCCCGAGGAAGAGTCCCTCAAGCAGTGGGCCCGCTAGGTGGTCCCGCCAAAGGTGTTGCCAGGCAAGCCTGCCCAGTAACCCCCAATCAGCACCCCCATGGACAACATCGCCGCCAGCACCCAGCGCCTGCACCTGGCCGCCCGCCTTCGCGGCGCCGCGCTGGTGCAGCTGTGGCTGTACCGCAGCCAGTGGCGCCTGCCGCTGCCGCGCGAGCTGATGCGCCGCGAACGCGACACGCAACTGGCCGAACTGATGCCGGCGCTGATGGTGATCTCGCTCATGGTGGGCGCGTTGATGTTCGTCACGCTGCCTTCCGCACTGGGCGGCTCTTACATGAGCGCGCTGGCCACGCTCTGGCCGGTCTGGGTGATCCAGGCCGCGCCGATTGCAGCAGCCCAGGTGCTGGCCATGCAGCGCGCGCCCACGCTGGCGCTGGAGCTGTCGCAGCGCCACGGCAACGGTGAGTTTGCGGCCCTGGCCCACATGCAGGCCGGCCCGGCCGCCTACCCCTGCGTGCCGCTGCTGGTGGCGCACGCGGCCGTGACGGTGGCCGCCAGTTTCCTGCTCATCCTGCTGACGCTGGTGCTTGGATTTCTGGGCGCCTTCGTGCTGGCGGTGGGCGATTTGCGGCAGGCGCTGGACGCCGTGTTCAGCCTCGTGTCCCCGCTGCACTGGCTGCGCAGCGCGGTGGCGGCAGCGGTGCTCGGGTTTGCCTGCAGCCTCGCGACCATGCTGTTTGCCTGGCCCGGCACGCAAAGCTCCGCCGCGGCGGTGGACGCGCACCGGCTGGGCCTGCGCGCCATGGTGGTGAGCTCGGCGGCGATCATAGGCGCGGCGCTGGCCTTCAACTGGTTGATGAACCTTCTTGGCTTTCTGAAATGGTGGTGAACATGATGCGCAACTCAACCCGGATCAAGGTGTGGCGGCTGCTGTTCGCCGCCGGCGTGCTGGTTGCAGGCGGATTGGCAGCTGGTCTGGCAGGCGCGCAGCAGGCGGCGCCGGCAGCCACGACATCAGCCACTGCATCAGCCACCACAGCCGAAGTCTTCGTGCAGACCGGCAACTCCCTGATGGCCACCATGGTCCGCTTCTCACCCGACGGCCGGCGCATGGCGTCCTGCGACGGGCGCGGCTCGGTCATGGGCTGGGACGCCACCAGCGGCCGGCAGTTCCGTGAGCTGCACAAGCACACCGGCATGTGCCTGGGCCTTGCGTTTACGCCCGACGGCCAGGCGGTGGTGTCCTCCGGCGGTGCGCGTTCGGGCAACGACGTGGTGATGTCCCGCTGGGTCGATGCGGAAACCCTGCAAAGCTGGAGCGGCCACAAAGGCCAGGTGCTGGACCTCGTCGCCACGCGCGATGGCCGGGGCGCCTGGTCCCTGGGCGATCAGGAAGTGTTGCTGCGCTGGGCGCTGGGCTCGGCACTGCCGGTGCAGACCGTGTCGCTGCTGGCGCCTGGCGAGAACGCGGGCACTGCGCCCAGCATGTCGACGATGGCGCTCACGCGCGACCAGCAGCGGGCCTTTGTGGCGCGCCGCGACGGCAGTGTGCTGGCGGTGAACCTGGCCGGCACCACGCCGCCCGTGGTGCTGGCCCGGCTGGGCGAGTCGATCTCGGCCCTTGCGCTGTCGCCTGACGGCGCCGTGCTGGCCGTGTCGTTCGGCACCCTGATGGGCTCCACCAGCAAGGACGTGGTCCTGCTTGAAGCGGCCACGGGGCGGGAGATACGCCGGTTCAGCGGGCATGAGGGCAACGTGTTCGCGCTGGCCTTTTCTCCCGACGGCCAGCTGCTTGCTTCGGCCGCGCAGATCGACACCAGGGCCATGCTCAGCGGCACCATGAAAAGTGTCAGCCAGCATGAAGCCCTGCGCGTGTGGCGCATGCAGGACGGCGCGGTGCTCGCCGATGTGCGCAACCAGCGCAACCTCAACGGCACGCCGTTCCTGCGCGGCAGCCTGAACTTTTCTCCCGGTGCAAGCCAGCCGACCGGCGCGGGCCAGCGCCTGGCCCTGGCCATGTGGGACGAAGCGGCCCGCGTGTATGAGTTGGACGCGGCCCAGGTGCCCCGTCTCATTCACACGCTGGAAGGCCGGGGCCTGGCGCCGCGGCAGATTCTGGCCAGCGACAAGCTCGGCCAGCTGGTCGTGACTGATGGCCGGCCGCGCGTGGAGCCCAAGGATGTCTACCTGCAGGCAGCGCAGCTGCGCAGCGAGATTGGCACGCCGGCGGACTGGACGCCCGAGCGGGTGCAGCGCACCGACGTGCTGTACGGACCGCGCGGCATGCGCACGCAGATACATCGCGCCTCGATCTGGAACCTGAAGTCCGGGCGCCTGGAGCAGGTGGTGGAATGGCAGCGCGGCCCGCCTGGCGGCGTGGGCCTGGACGCACAGGGGCGCTTTGTCTCGATCGCGCCGCTGTTTCCCGGCACGATTTTGTTTGCGCCGTTGCGCACCTACATGCTGCGCGAGGCTACGCTGGACGGCCAGGGTGAACTCAAGCTGGATCATTTTGGCTACGAGCCCTGGGATGGCCCGCTGGGCGCACTGTTCAACAAGCCTGCGGCAAGCGCCACGCCCCCACCTGAAGCGGCGGCCGCACCGGCGCCGCTTCCTGCAGGCTCGTACCGCACCGACGTTGTCATCCAGTCCCCCAGCCAGCGCTTCACCGCCGTCGCCGGCATTCCCATGGAGCAGGTCAAACCCGGCGCCGTGCCGGTCCTGCGCGCCCGCGTGCTGGTGCAGGAACGGCTGGCCAGCGGCGCGCGGGTGCCGCGCCACGACATCGCCCTGCCCGGCCTCGTGACCACCATGGCCATCTCCGCCGACGAAAGCACGCTGTGGCTGAGCGGCACCACCAGTGGCCTGGCCTACGACATGGAGCACAAAGGCTGGTTGATGGCGGTGGCCCTGGCAGATGGCCGCGTCATGCAGCGCTGGGACCTGGCCGAAGGCATCACCGTGGATGTGATCCTGGCCCATCCGGCCGGCCAGATGGCCATCACCAACGGCGGCACCAACCTTTCGATCTGGGACAGCCGCCAGGCTCAGCGCAAGTACTTCATCAAGGCCTCCGACAGCCTGAGGCCGGTCAAGGCCCTGGCTCTCACAGCCGACGGCAAGACCATTGCGGCGGCCGACACCACCGGCTGGACCGTGCTGTGGAACTGGCCTGAGGGCAGTGAGCCGGTGCCGCGCTGGAGCCGCGCTTTGCCGGCGCCCGCCGCCAACGTGCTGACCTTCGTGGAGGGCGGCCACCGCCTGGCCGCAGGTGCGCCGGACGGCTCGGTCCGGCTGCTGGCCGCCGCCAGCGGTGACGAGTTCGCCCGCATGATCCGCTTTGACACGGGCGAGTGGATCACCATCACGCCCGAGGGCTACTTTGTTGCCTCTCAGCAGGGCGACCGCTGGGTCAATGTACGCATGAACGGCAACGTCTTCGGCATCGACCAGTTCTACGACGTGTTCTACCGGCCCGACCTGGTGCAGCGCAAGCTGGCGGGGGAAGACATCAAGCCTTTCATCAGCGTGACGCTGCAGGACGCGCTGCGCGACCCGCCCCCCAGCGTGAGCGTGAAGCTCCCGCCAGGCGCAGCGCCCGCCGCCGGCCAGATGTACCGGGTGAGCCTGGAAGCGCTGGCTCAGGGCGGCGGCGTGGGCGAAGTGCGGGTCATGCACAACGGCAAGCTGGTTGAGGTGTTCAACCGCGCGGTGGTGGTCAGCGGGCTGGGGCGCGCGCCTGCAGGCGCCTCAACCCCTGCAGCACCTGCGATTGGCGTGCAGCCCGTCAGCGCCGAACAGGCGGAAAGAACACTCAGCCGCGGGCTCGTGGGCATCACCAAGGCAGAGCAGGAGGCGATCCAGGCGCGCCCGCTCATCAAGCAGGTAGTGGGCGAGGTGGAGGTCGAACTGGCTGCAGGCGAGAACGAGTTTTCAGTGATCGGCTTCAATGGCCCGGGCAACCTCAATGCCCGGCCAGTGACCCAGTCCGTCATGGCGACCGGAACGGCGCAGCCGCCCCGGGTTTTTGTGCTGACGGTGGGGGTGGACAGGTTCATGAATGCCAACATGGCCCCCACGCTGCAGTTTGCGGTGAAAGATTCAACCGACTTTGCGCGAGTCATTCGCGAGAAGCTGGGCAGCCGTTATGTCGGCTCGCCCATCGTGATCAAGGCCCTGGCCAATGAGCAGGCCACGCGGGCGGGCCTCACCGCTGCGCTGGACCAGCTGCAAAAGGAAGTGCGCAACAACGACCTGCTGGTGTGGTTTGTGGCCAGCCACGGCACGCTGGACAACAACGAGCGCTACGGCATCGTGCTGTATGACTGGGACGGCCGGGCTCTGGAGTCCAGCCTGTTTTCCACCGCCAGCATCCTGGAGGCATCGCGCCGCATCAAGGCATTCAACCAGCTGCTCATTCTTGACACCTGCCATGCCGGCGGCATCAGCAAGCTGGTCTCGGGCCTGTACGACGCGCGGCTGTCGGTGCTTGCACGCAACATGGGCCTGCATGTGTTTGCCTCGGCCAGTGCCACCGAAGAGGCCATGGATGGGTATAAGGGCAACGGTCTGTTCACCCACAACCTGCTGGCGGGCTTGAGCTCCGGCGTTGCGGACGCCAATGCCGACAAGCTTGTTTCCGTGAGTGAGCTGGGCGACTATGCCCGTGCCGAGACAATCCGGGTGGCCCGGCTGCTGCGCCGCCGCCAGGAACCGCTGCTGATGAATTTTGGAAAGGATGTCACCGTTTATGAACTTCGCTAACCTTTTAGCGGGCACCTCACTGGCCCTTGCTGTGGCCCTGCCGGCCCTGGCTGACACCATTGGCACCGTGAAATTTCCGGGGGCCGAGCTGCACGTCACGGCGAGCATGAGTTCTCCGGCCATTGAAAAGGGCGCGCCCGGCGACCGGGTGGAGTTTGTTGCGCGCGACGGTTTGTTCTGGCGCAAGGTGCGCCTGCGCGGCAAGGAAGGCTGGATGCTTCGCGCCGCCATCACCTGGGATGACGACGGGCCTGGCGCTGGCGCGCCGCCCGTGGCCGCGGCCACCGCACCTCAGGCCGCACCGGTCGCTTCGCCTGCCACCGCTGTCGCTGCTGTACCGTCCCAAGCGGCGCAGCCAGCCGCCGCAGCGCGCCCCAGCAACCCGTTTGCAGCGCCCTTTGCGGCAATCTTCGGGCCTGCAACACCTGCAGCACCTGCAGCGCCACCGGTGCCGCAGGTGCCCAACGGCCAGGCAGTGGTCTTCGGCATCTCCCAGTACAACCGCCCCAACGTCTCGAACCTGCCGGGCGTGCCCCACGACATGGACAGCGCCAAGGCCATGGCGATGCTGATGGGCGTGACGGAAGACCGCGTGTCGATCTACCGCGACACCATGGTTACACATGAGGCCATTTCGGCCACCCTCACGCAGCTGGCCAAGGAGGTGGCCGAGGGCGAACCGGTGCTGGTGTATTTCAGCGGCCACGGCAGCCGCTTTGAATCGCCGCAGGGCTCGGGCCGCTGCCTGGAGGGACTGCTGACGGTCGATGGCAAGATCTTCACAGCCGACGAGATGTCCGCCTTGATCCAGCCATTGGCGCGCAAAACCGACAGCCTGTTTGTTTTCTTTGATGCCTGCCACACCGGCAACCTGACCGCCAGCCGCGCCACCGGCCCGCAACAGCTGCAGGCCAAGTTTGCGCCGCGCGCCGGCGGCGCTGCGTCCAACTGCAGTCAGGTCGTCAACATGCTCAAGCCCTCGCCTGGCGGCGGGCGCGCCACCGGCAACCGCTATATCTATGCCGCTGCCGCGCGGGCCGATGAAGCGGCCGCCGATGACGGCGAAAAAGGGGGCCTGGCCACCACCAACTTCCTCAACTGCATGGTCAGCGGCAATGGCCAGACGGTGGACGCGATACGGGCCTGCGCGCAGCTGGGCATCGAGCTGCGGCTCAAGGACAACGCCACCTTCAAGCCCCACCACCTGACCATCTCGGGCGATGTCAGCATCCGCCCGGTGCGGGCCGATCTGAGCGCCGCCTACAAGCAGTCCCTGCTGGCCGAGGCGGCAGACGGCACGCTGACCAACCGGGTGGCCCGTGCCAAGTCGGCGCAGGTGAGCATGGTGCTGTCGGCACAGGGCTGGCCCCGCGTGGACAACCCGATCCAGGCCTTCAACGCCATCGTCGCCAAGGCCGAGCCGGGCACGGTGCTGGTGGTGGACGCGCCGCAGACACTCAAGATCAACGCCCAGACCCTGCAGATGAAGGTGCGGGCGCCCGCCGACGGTTACCTGTATGTGTTCCAGTCGTCCGAGAACGGCAAGAACGCCTACCTGCTGTTTCCCAATCTGGTTGACCGTGAGAACCGCGTGAGCGCCGGCCAGTCAGTCGAGCTGCCGCGCGCCAGCTGGCCCCTGATGGCCGGCGGCCCCGAGGGCGAGGACCATTTGCTGGTGGTGTTTTCAACATCCGAGCGCGACCTGGGCCAGCTGGTCGGCCAGAGCGCAGGCCCGTTCCTGGACCTGGCGGTATCGCCCATCGGCATGCAGGCACTCACCCTGGCGGTGAGCCGCTCCGCCTTTGCGGACGAGGCGGAGTGCAAGGCTGCAACGCCGGCCAACGCCCCGGCAGCGTGTTCGCCTGCTTACTCAGCCAGCCTGAAGATCATCCGGGAAATTCGATAAGCAGGCGCAAGGCCTGCGAGCAGCGTGTGACGGGCCTCATTCGGGAATGCGTGGAACCGGCTTTGCCAGGCCACTGCATTGCCCCCCAGTTGGGGGAGGCGCGGAGCGCTTGCGGGGGCGTCCAATACCTACCTTGCCTACCTTGCGTTCAGTCCGTCAAAACAGCTGCTGAGAACCATCTCGAGGATCTCATCGCGGCTGTGCTGTCCCCCCGCCTTGAGGAATTCCAGCACCGGGTCGCAAGCCCGTGCGTACAGTGTGTACAGCACCGCAATGGCAGGCAGGCCGGGGTTGAGGCTGCCGTTGGCCTGCGCCGCCTCGATCCAGGCGCCCAGGCGGTCGCTCACGTCCATCAGCCCGTCCATGTAGTTGCGGTCGGCCATGAGCGCGGCGCGCAGGGATGAGTTCTGGCTGGGCAGGGAAGGCATTTCGCCGTCCAGCTGCACTTCCATGGTCCAGCGGGCAACTGCCTTGAGCTGGTCCAGCGGCGGGCCCCCGGCGGGCAGACCGGCAATGAAAGCCTGGGCGCGCTGCATGACCTTGACCATCGCGGCGGCGGCCAGGTGCTCCTTGCTGGGGAAATGCTTGTACAGGCTGGCCTTGGCGATGCCCACGGAAGCGGCCACTTCGTCCACCGTCATGGCGTCAAAGCCCTTTTCAGCCAGCAAGCGGTTCACGGTGTCAACGATGGCGTCCTCACGGGCCTGCAGCATCTGCTCCTTGAAGGAAATTTTCACCACGTTCGCGCCAGCACTGCTTGTGTTCATCGATTAATTTTAGTCTGCGGTATGTGCCAGGAATTGTGACGGCATGGGCCAGCGTTTCAGTCAGGTTTCAGTCCACGTCCTGAAACGTAAATTTATTTGCATGTATCTTGCATGCAGATACGCTTGATACCTCAGGAGGATTGGCCATGAAAAAAACCTGGATGAACACTGCGGCTTGGCTGAGCGCCATTGCTGCTGCCTTGATTTTGTCATTTGCCACGCCAAATGAGTCACGTGTCATGGGGCACATGCCTTATGTGGCTGCGCAGCGGCTGGACAAAATCCCCGTGCCCATTCCCTCCGGCCTGCCTGCTGACCGCACGCTGGCGCTGATCACTTTCCAGGGAGCGCAGCGCGCCCAGATTGAAGCGTGGATTGTCGGCCTTGGCCTGCGGGACAGCAAAAACTCCATCGCCTGGATACGCATGCCTGTGCTGGAAGATCCTGGCACCGCTGAAGCACGCACAGTAATTGAAAACCGGCTGCTGGCCCGCTACCCAAGCGCTGGCGAACGCGCGCAGTTGGTGCCGGTTTTCACCGACCGCGCCGCCTTTATCCGTGCAGCCGGACTGGGAGGCCCTGATGAGGTGCACGCGGTCGTGGTCAACCGCAACGGCGAAATTGTGGCCCGTGTGGGCGGCGAATACAGCGAGGAAAAAGCGCACACGCTGCTCGAAACCCTGCGCGACACGCAAAGAGGGTTGTAGACGCCCCGCGTCCGGCTTTCGGCCGCTTCTTCAGCGGGGTGGGCCAATGGTGAAAAAGAACGTGCTTCCCGAGCTGCCCGACTCGGCCCAGATGCGGCCGCCGTGGCGTGTCACGATGCGGTGGGCAATGGCCAGGCCCACGCCCGCGCCTTCAAACTCTGCGGTGGAATGCAGGCGCTGGAACGCCACGAAAAGCTTGTCGGCATACGCCATGTCAAACCCGGCGCCATTGTCCGAGACGAAATACACCATCTCGCGCGCGTCCTCGCTGATCTTCTGCCCGATCCTGATCCAGGCGCCAGCGGGGCGGCGGGAGGTGAACTTCCAGGCGTTGTCCACGAGGCTGGCCATGACCAATTTGAGCAGCCCCGGGTCGCCGGTGCAGATCATGGGACGCTCCACATCCACCGTGACGTTCCGCCCCGGCCCGGCCGCGCGCCGCTCATCGACCACGCTCTGCGCGAGCGGGGCGAGATCGACCTGCTCATTGCGGATTGGCGCGCGCGTCACCCGCGACAGCAGCAGCATGGCGTCAATCAACAGTCCCATGCGCTGGGTGGAGGCGCGGATACGCGAGATATAGTGGCGGCCCTGTTCACCCAGGTTGTCACCGCTCTTGACGGCCAGCTCGCGGGAAAAGCCGTCAATCACCTGCAGCGGTGAGCGCAGGTCGTGCGAGACCAGATAGGAAAACGACTCCAGCACCTTGCCGGCCAGATCAAGGTCGCGGGTCTTTTCCTCCAGCGCGCGCTCCAGGCGCGTCTGGCTGCGGCGCAGCCGCGAATCGACCACCTGCCGCTCGGTCGCATCCGTCACCAGCACCAGGCGGGCGGGACGGTCATCAAAGGTGATCGGGCGGGTGACCACTTCGACCAGGAACACCGTGCCGTCCTGCTTGCGGTGGCGCCAGATGCGCGCGTCACCCAGCGCAGTGTTGACCGTCTGCGGTGTGCTCACAAACTCCATCAGCTCCTCGGTGTCCTCCTCCGGGCGAACATCAGCGATGGTCATCGCCAGAAATTCCTGCGGCGTGTAGTTGTATTTGGCGATAGCCGCCTCATTGACAGCAAGAAAGCGCAGCGTCTCGACGTCGTACACCCACATGACGTGCGGGTTGAACTCGAACAGTTCCCGATAACGCACCTCGCGCTCGCGCAGCGCCTCCAGCGTCTGGCGCCGCTCGGTGCTGTCGTGCAGGAACACGCCAATGCCATCGGGCGAGGGAAACAGCCGCACCTCGAACCAGCGGCCAAAGCCGGGGTAGTACTTTTCAAAGTCCCAGGACCGCCCTTTGGTCAGGGCCCGCTCACAGGCCCTGCGGATGGTCTCGCCCGGCTCATCGGGAAAGAGGCTCCAGAAGCTTTCGCCCGTCAGGTCACTACGGCCCTTTTGCAACATGTCGATGGCGCGCTGGTTCAGGTAGGTGAGCTTCCATGCTTCGTCCACCACGACAAAGCCCTCGCTCATGCGGTCCAGGATTTCCACCATGCCCTGCTGCGCGGAGGTGGACTCTTCCAGGGCGCGGTCGCGCTGCTGGCGGCGCCGGCGCACGGTTTGCGCCATCCGCAGCAGCGCCAGCTGCAGCTGGGTGATCTCGCGCACCCGGCCGCGGGGAAGGCGCGGGCTGCCGGCCGTGTCGTCCTTGCCCAGCGCGCCGACGCCGTCCAGCAATTGCTGCAACGGGCGCGCCAGCAGCCGGTCGCTCAGGGCCCAGCTGACCAGGGCCGCAGCCGACACCAGCAACAAAATGGCAGCCACCTGCAGCATCAGGCTGCGCACGGCCGGCGCCAGCATTGAATCGTGCGAGGCTGACAGCACCACGAACAGCCCCGGGCGGCCCGACACGGCTACGGGCTGCAGCACATGATGGCGATGCAGGGGGTCGTCGGCTGCGGGCGCCACACGGCCATCGTGCCCCGCGCGGATCGCCTTCAGCACCACGGCATCGGCCACGGGCGCGCCCACATAAGAGAAGTCGGCCGGTATATTGGCCAGGACCGTGCCGCGTGCATCGGTCACCCGCACCTCCATGCCAGCCGGGATGCCGATGGAACGCAGTTTCCGGTCCACCTTTTTCAGGTCAATCGCAACAAAGGCCACCCCCTTGGTGATGCCGTCGTCGCCCTTGACCGGCATGCCAAAGTTGATGGTCTTCATGCCGGTGGTGCGACCGATGACGAATTCGCCGATGGACAGCTTGCCCGTGGCAATGGCATTACGGAAATAAATGCGGTCACCCAGCCTGATGTCGCCTGTGGGGGGCACGGCGCGGCAGGTCAGGTTGCCCGCCAGGTTGATGATGCCGACATTGACCATGTCCGGGCTCTGGCGCCGCAGACGTTCCACATACTGCGTGCACAGCGGCAGGTCATTCCCGGTCACGGCGGGTGCGTTGGTGACAGCGGTGAGCATCTGGGCCGTGCCCTCCACCAATTGCTCCTGGCCTGAACCCAGCAAGGCGGCCAGCACGTCCATCTCCTGGGCGGCACGCTCGACCTGGCGGCCTTGCTCGACCAAAGATGCCACCACCACCACGGCCAGCACAGGCAAGGTGGCCAGCAGGATCATGACGACCAGAAGCGCGCGCACACTGATGCGGCGCGGCAGCCAGCGTCGCGTGCTTTGCGGTCCGGCTGGGCCAATGGGCTTCAGGCTTTCAGTCAAGTTCTCTTCAGGCTGGTGGGTTGTTCAGAAAGTGTCACACGTCGGTCTGCTTCACCGCACTGTACAAACCCCGCGCGCTGAAGCTTGAACTGCGCGCTGCACAGGCACTGACGGCAACACAGGTATGTCGGCGGCCCGGGGCTGAAGCTGAAGCCCCCGCAGTTGCATTCGGCAAAGGTCTGCGCACACAATGAGACAAGCCGCAACGAGCCACCCGTTCGCCGCGGCAGGGAGTACGAGGCGCTCATCATGCAGGACAGAACCATCCTAGTCGTCGAGGACAACCCCGACCACCTTGAACTGACGCTGCTCACGCTGGAGGCTCATCGCGTGGCCAACCGCATCGTGGTGGCGCGCGACGGCGTGCAGGCACTGGAATACCTGTTTGGCACTGGCGCATACGAGGGCCGCGACACCTCCGTCCAACCCGAATTCATTTTGCTGGACCTGAAGCTGCCCAAGGTCTCGGGGCACGAGGTGCTCCAGCGCGTGCGCGCCGACCCGCGGACGGCGCTGGTGCCGGTGGTGATCCTGACTTCGTCCAGCGAAGAAGAAGACTTTGTTGACAGCTACAAA
>JACMQX010000218.1 GCA_014376765.1 Ramlibacter sp.
GGCACCATCAGATGATGGAAAAACGCATGCAGATGATGCAGACCATGATGAAGATGATGATGGACCGGATGCCCGCCGCGCCTGCGAAATAAGGAACTGCCCAGCCTCACGGCGCGTGCCGCAACCCGGGTTTCAACACCATGAATGCCGTTGCCAAAAATCGCCAGCCCTCGGTCTGGATGCTCACCGCATGCGGCCTGTGGCTGGTGGGCCTGGGCGTTTACTTCATGGTGCTGCGACCGCCCCTGCTGCCGGAAGATCCGCGCTTCATGGGCACCACCCTGGCCCGGATTCAGGCGGATGTGCCGGGACTCGCTGATTGGTTGAAACGCGTGTTTACCGTCATGGGTGGATTCATGGCCGGTACCGGCGTGCTCACGCTCTTCGTTGCCCAAACGGCCTTGCCATCCCGACCCCACGGAGCGTCCTGGGCCATTGCCCTTTGTGGTGCGCTCACGGTGGGGCTGATGAGTGCGACCAACTTCGCGCTGCACTCCGACTTCAGGTGGGTGCTGTTGGTGCCGGCCTTGGTCTGGCTGGTCGGCTGGCTCACCTATGTCGCGAAGCATTGACGCAATGGACAGCAGCACTCAGGCGGGGAAGCTGAGCATCGACGCCGCGCTGCACAAGCTTCAGCGCGACACCTTCGACTATTTTTTGCACGAGACGAATCCTGCCAATGGACTGGTGATCGACAAGACCGCGCCGAATTGGCCTGCAAGCATTGCCGCCACCGGCCTGGCGCTGGCTTGCTACCCGGTCAGCGTCGAACGCGGGTTCATGAGCCGTGCCGCCGCTGTGGAACGCACCCTCGCAACGCTGCGCTTTTTCTGGAACAGCCCGCACGGTCCCGAGCCCGACGCCACCGGGTACCAAGGCTTCGACTACCACTTTCTCGACATGCACAGCGGCCGTCGCGCCTGGCAGTGCGAACTGTCCACCGTGGACAGCACGTTCCTGCTGGCCGGCGCCTTGGCGGCCGCCGCGTACTTCGGCGCTGACAGCCACGACGAGACTCAAATCCGCACGCTCGCCGACAGCCTGTTTCGCCGCGCCGATTGGCAATGGGCGCAAAACGGCGGCGCCACGGTCACCCACGGCTGGAAGCCGGAGAGCGGCTTTCTTCCCTACCGATGGGAAGGCTACGACGAGGCGCTGCTGCTCTATGTGCTGGGGCTGGGCTCCCCGACGCATCCACTGCCCGCCACGAGTTATGCCGCGTGGGCCTCGACCTATGTTTGGAGGCAGGGCGGCGAACTCGGCGGTGGGCAGGACCATCTGTACGCAGGGCCGCTGTTCACGCACCAGTTGTCGCACATCTGGATCGACTTTCGCGGCATCCAGGACGCCTTCATGCGAGAGAAGGGCATCGACTATTTCGAGAACAGCCGTCGCGCCACCTACGCCCAACAACGCTACGCCATCGACAACCCGCGCAACTACGAAAGCTACGGAGACCATTGCTGGGGAATTACGGCGAGCGAGGGCCCCGGCCCGACA
>JACMQX010000005.1 GCA_014376765.1 Ramlibacter sp.
CAGCATTCAGCACGCGCAGGCGTGGCACCCAGGCCCGCCCAGCACAAACACAGCATCACCAAAGCCCGCGCCAGCGCGCCTGCCAGTCTGGAACTCATTTTTATCCCCGCCAAGTTGTTTGGAACAGGCGGGATTCTGGAGTGGCTCAGGGCTGGTGGATATGCGTCTCTTGGCGATGTGACGGCCTAGTCCGGCCACCAACTTCTGAAAGTACAGACTGGTTAGCGCCGCCAACCTGCGGCCCGGGAGCGAGGGATGTTTCAGGCCTGCGCCCTGCCTTCACCCCAGCCCTCTCCCAAAGGGAGAGGGAGCAAGAAACGTCACGCAGCAGCTAGCACCGAGCCGCCGCCGTAGCCCGCAGGTGCCACGGGCTGCCCGCCGCGCTTGATGCGGACTGCGCAGTACTTGAACTCCGGGATCTTGCCGAATGGGTCCAGCGCCGCGTTGGTCATCAGGTTGGCTGCGGCCTCGTAATAGGCGAACGGAATGAACACCGCGCCGTTGGGCGTGCCGTCGTCCCGGCGGATGTGGATGGTCACCTCGCCGCGGCGCGATTGCACCGTGATCACATCACCTGGCGCCAGACCCATGGTCTGCAGGTCGCTGCCATTCATCGAAGCGGTGGCCATCGGCTCCAGCGCATCCAGCACCGTGGCGCGGCGCGTCATGCTGCCGGTGTGCCAGTGCTCAAGCTGCCGGCCGGTGATCAGCACAAACGGGTACTCGGCGTCGGGCCGCTCGTTGGCGGGAATGATGTCGGCCGGTACCAGCTTCACGCGGCCGTCAGCCGTGGGGAAGCAGTCGATGAACACTGTGGGCTGGCCCGGATCGTCTTCGGACAAACACGGATACGTCACGCTCGAATCGCGCTCCAGGCGCTCCCACGTGATGCCCTTGATGGCCGCGTGCATCGCCAGGCGCATCTCGTCATACACCGCAGCGACGCCACATTCCTCACCCGCGTAATTCCAGTTCAGACTCATGCGCTTGGCGATCTGCTGGATGATCCACAGATCAGGCTTCGCATCGCCCGGCGGGTTCAGGGCGCGGCGGCCCATCTGCACCATGCGGTCGGTGTTGCTCACGGTGCCGGTCTTCTCAGGCCAGGCGCTGGCGGGCAGCACCACATCGGCCAGCCACGCGGTCTCGGTCATGAAAATATCCTGCACCACCATGTGCTCCAGCGAGGCCAGCGCGTGGCGAGCGTGGTTCAGGTCCGGGTCGCTCATGGCGGGGTTCTCGCCCATGATGTACATGCCGCGAATCTTGTGCGGGTCGGTATCTGGCGCCAGGGCCTTGTGCATGATCTCGACCACGGTGTAGCCGGGCTCTTCGTCCAGCTTCATGCCCCAGAAGTCTTCGAACCAGGCGTGCGCGCCGGCGTTGTCCACCCGCTGGTAGTTGGGGAACATCATCGGGATCAGGCCCGCATCGCTTGCGCCCTGCACGTTGTTCTGGCCGCGCAAGGGGTGCAGGCCACTGCCCGGCTTGCCAATCTGGCCGGTAACTGTGACCAGCGCAATCAGGCAACGCGCGTTGTCCGTGCCGTGCACGTGCTGGCTGATGCCCATGCCCCACAGGATCATCGCGCCCTTGGCGCTGGCAAAAGCCCGCGCCACTTCCCGCAGCGTCTGGGCCGGAACGCCGCAGATCGGCTCCATCGCCTCGGGGCTGTAGCCCTTGACGTTCTCGCGCAGCGCCTCGTAGTTGCTGGCGCGGCGAGTGATGAAGTCCTGGTCGGCCAGGCCTTCTTCAATCACCACATGGATCAGCGCATTGAGCATGGCCACATCGGTGTCGGCCTTGAACTGCAGCGTACGCCAGGCATGCTTGCCAATGTCCGTCACGCGCGGGTCGGCCAGGACGATTTTTGCGCCCTTCCTGGCCGCGTTCTTCATCCAGGTGGCGGCCACCGGGTGGTTGGACGTCGGGTTGGAGCCGATGACGAAGATCAGGTCCGAATGCTCCACATCGTTGACCTGGTTGCTCACCGCGCCCGAGCCCACGCCTTCCAGCAGGGCAGCAACGCTGGACGCATGGCACAGCCGGGTGCAGTGGTCTACGTTGTTGCTGCCAAAGCCGGTGCGCACCAGCTTCTGGAACAGGTAGGCCTCTTCGTTGCTGCCCTTGGCCGAGCCGAAGCCGGCCAGGGTTTTCTTGCCGTGCGTGTCGCGCAGGCGCAGCAGTTCGCCGGAGGTGTAGGCCAGCGCTTCTTCCCAGGTGGCCTCGCGGAACACCTCGCTCCAGTGGCCGGGGCGCGGCGCCTGGTGGTCGTCTTTGGGGACGCCGGGCTTGCGGATCAGCGGCTTGGTCAGGCGCTGCTCGTGTTCAACATAGTCGTAACCAAAGCGGCCCTTCACGCACAGGCGGCTGTGATTGGCGGGGCCGTCGCGGCCGTCCACGCTGACAATTTTTTCGTCTTTGACGTTGTAGGTGATGAGGCAACCCACGCCGCAGAACGGGCAGACGGAATCTACCTTGCGGTCCACCAACTGCGTGCCGATCCGGGTCTTGGGCATGAGCGCGCCCGTCGGGCAGGCCTGCACGCATTCGCCGCAGGCCACGCAGGTGCTGTCGCCCATCGGGTCGTCCAGGTCGAACACAATTTTGCTGTCACCGCCGCGCATCGCGTAACCGATCACATCATTGACCTGCTCTTCGCGGCAGGCGCGCACGCAGCGGTTGCACTGGATGCAGGCGTCCAGGTTGACGGCCATGGCGGGGTGGCTGATGTCGGCTTTGGGCTGCTCGCGGCGCAGGGCCTTGAGTTGCGGGCGGACGTTGATGCCGAGTTTGTCGGCCCAGTCGCTCAGTTCGCCGTGCTGGCCTGCTGCACGCTGCAAGGGTTCCGCCTGCTGCTCCTGTTGCATGCGCCCGGGCTCCAGCGCTGCATGTCGGGTTTCTACTGCATCGTTCCACTTGTAGCCCGCATCAGGCATGTCCGACAGCAGCATCTCCACCACCATCTTCTGGCTCTTGAGGGCGCGTTCACTGCTGGCCTGCACTTCCATGCCCGCAGTCGCCGTGCGGCAGCAGCTGGGGGCCAGCGTGCGCTCGCCCTTGATCTCGACCACGCAGGCGCGGCAGTTGCCGTCGGGGCGCAGGCCGTCCTTGTAGCAAAGGCGTGGAATGTCCACGCCGTGCCGGGCGGCCGCATTGAGGAGGGTCTCGCCTTCATAGGCGGTCACGGCGCGGCCGTCCAGCGTGAAGCTGATGCTTGCTGGCACGAGTTCGGCCATCTTGGTTGGTGCGTTCATGCTGCGTCCCCCTGGGGCGAGTGTTCGGCAGCCACGGGCTCGCGTGGCTCTGGAATGGCGCCCTGCATCTGCGGCTCATTCACTTCATGCGGAAAGTATTTCTGGATGCAGCGGATCGGGTTTGGCGCAGCCTGCCCCAGGCCGCAGATGGACGCGTCACCCATCACCTGCGCCAGGTCTTCCAGCGTCTGTGCGTCCCACACGGCGTGCTCCATCAGCAAGCCGGCCTTGACGGTGCCCACGCGGCATGGCGTGCACTGGCCGCAGCTCTCGTGCGCAAAAAAGCGCATCACATTCAGCGCTGCATCGCGGGCCTTGTCCTGCTCGCCCAGCACCATGACAGCGGCGGAGCCGATGAAGCAGCCGTAGAGCTGCAGCGTGTCAAAGTCCAGCGGGATGTTGCCCAGGCTGGCCGGCAAAATGCCGCCCGACGCGCCGCCGGGCAGGTAGGCGTAGAAGCTGTGCCCGTCCTGCATGCCGCCGCAGTATTCATCAATCAACTCGCGTACCGTGATGCCCGCCGGCGCCAGCTTGACGCCGGGGTGCTTGACGCGCCCGCTCACGCTGAATGAGCGCAGGCCCTTGCGGCCGTTGCGGCCATAGCTGGCAAACCAGCCGGGGCCTTTTTCAACAATGTCGCGCACCCAGTACAGGGTTTCAAAGTTGTGTTCCAGCGTGGGCCGGCCGAACAGGCCGACTTGTGCGATGTAAGGCGGGCGCATGCGCGGCTCGCCGCGCTTGCCTTCAATGCTCTCGATCATGGCTGACTCTTCGCCGCAGATGTAGGCACCCGCGCCGCGCCGCAGCTCAATGTGCGGCAGGGGGCATGGCGGGTCGGCATACAGCTTGGCGAGCTCCGCTTCCAGCAGGGCCCTGCAGTCATGATATTCATCGCGCAGGTAGACGTAGCAGGCTTCAATGCCCACCACCTGCGCGGCAATCAGCAGGCCTTCCAGGAAGCGGTGCGGGTCGCGCTCCAGGTAAGTGCGGTCCTTGAAAGTGCCAGGCTCGCCTTCGTCAATGTTCACCGCCATCAGGCGCGGCGCAGGTTGGTCACGCACGATGCGCCACTTGCGGCCGGCGGGAAAGCCCGCGCCGCCCAGGCCGCGCAGGCCGGAGTCTTCCATCGCCTTGATGTAGCGCTCGCTGTCGTCCTCACCCAGCACGAGCGACGCGGCCAGCGTGTAGCCGCCGTGAGCGCGGTAGGTGGCGTAGTCGGTGTAGGCCGGGTACACCTGCGTCTCTTTCTGCGCAGGGGAGATGCTTTTTTCTGCAAAGCTGGCTGCATCGAAATGGGCGCCGCCCGCGGCAGTTGGCGCCGCACCGGCCGGTGCGGCTGAAGCCACGGCAGAAGCGACCTTGTCCACCGTTGCCAGCGGCACAGCGGTCTGGTGCACAGCCACGGCGGGCGCCTGTTCACAGCGGCCTATGCAAGGCGCAGGAATCACGCGCACTTCAGCGCCCAGGATGCCAGGCAGGCGCGCCAGCAGGTCCTTCGCCCCCGCCAGCTCGCACGACAGGCCGTCGCACACACGCACAGTCAGGCCCGGCGCGGCCTCACCATCACGCACCACCTCGAAGTGGTGATAGAAGGTGGCCACTTCATAAACCTCGGCCATGGGCACATTCATCTCGCGCGACAGCGCCACGAGGTGCCGGTCATGCAGGCACCGGTACGCGTCGTTCAGCTTGTGCAGCTGCTCAATCAACAGGTCGCGCCGGTGCCCTTCAGTGGGGCGCGGGCCAATCAGCTGGCGCACTTCGGCCAACGAAACGTCGTCCGGCTGGCGACCCTTGAGCCGGCTTTTCTTGCGGATACGCTCGCGCATGTCGTCGGCCGTGGCCAGTGCCACAGCCTTGACTTCCCTGACCTCACCTGGATGATTCATTAACGCTTGCCTCGGGCCTTGATTTGGCCATCAGTTGAAGAACTTGGCTGTCGCGATCACGGTCTTGTAAACACCCCATGACAGCGGAATGCCAACTGCGGCCCATGCCAGAACGACCTTGGCCACGGGCGTGACATCGTTGCGGCCCGAGGCTCCGGCCAGGCCGGCCTCAGCAGCCGAGGCCTTTTCATGGGCCAGGCGCTTTTCCTCGGCCAGCTCGGCGTCGGTCATGAACCATTTGTCGGCCAGGGGCCGCACCATCAGGTTGCAGATCAGGCCCACAACCAGCATGCCCACCAGGATGTACATGGTCTGGTTGTAGACCTGTTCACGCGGGATGCCAAGGCCCAGCTGGTATTCGCGCATGTAGTTCACCACCACCGGGCCGAGCACGCCGGCAGTAGCCCAGGCGGTGAGCAGGCGGCCGTGAATGGCGCCCACCATCTGCGTGCCGAACAGGTCAGCCAGGTAGGCCGGCACCGTGGCAAAGCCGCCGCCGTACATGGACAGGATCACACAGGCCGCGCCGACGAATGCCAGCTTGCTGCCAGCGCCAGCGGACGCCGGCAGGCTGGCATACATGAGGCCGCCCAGAACAAAGAACACCACATAGGTCATCTTGCGGCCGAGCTTGTCGGACAGGCTGGCCCAGAAGAAGCGGCCGCCAATGTTGAACAGCGACAGCAATGCAGCAAAACCGCCCGCTACTGCAGCAATGGCGGCCAGTTGCGTTTTGTCCAGCTCGCCGAATTTCCTGGCCACACCGATCAGGCTGCCGCCGAACACTTCCTGCAACATGGGCGAGGCCATGCCGATCACGCCGATGCCTGCGCTTACGTTCATGCACAGCACCATCCAGATCAGCCAGAACTGCGGAATGCCCCAGACCTTTTTCACATGCACATGGCGCTGCGTGATCATCGCGTTGGCGCTGGCTGCGGGCGGCGTCCAGCCAGCCGGCTTCCAGCCCGTGGGTGGCACGCGGTAGCCGAAGGCGCCGCCGATCATGAAGACAAAGTAGCCCAGGGCCATGACCACGAAGGTCTCCATCACGCCCACGCTGGTGGGGGTGGAGAACTTCTTCATCAGCTCAACAGCCAGGGGCGAGCCGATCATCGCGCCGCCGCCAAAGCCCATGATGGCCATGCCGGTGGCCATGCCGCGGCGGTCCGGGAACCACTTGATCAGCGTGGACACGGGCGAGATGTAGCCCAGCCCCAGGCCAATACCGCCTATGACGCCGGAGCCCAGAATCATGATCCAGAACTGGTGCAGGTAAATGCCCAGCGCCGAGATCAGCATGCCGCCGCACCAGCAGCAGGCGGCGACCACACCGGCCTTGCGGGGGCCGGCCCGTTCCAGCCAGCCGCCCCAGATGGCGGCGGCGCTGCCCAGGATCACGAAGAACATGGTGTACATCCAGCCCAGCGTCGCGATCTTCCAGTCGCAACCGCTGGCGAAGATTTCAGTGAAGAAGCCCATGTCTTTGGGGCAAACCGTCAGGCCCGCGCCTTGCGTGGTCAGCGCCTTGGACAGCGGCAGCCAGAACACGGAGAAACCGTAGGCCATGCCGATGCACAGGTGAATGGCAAGAGCCGCCGGGGGGACAAGCCAGCGGTTGAAACCGGGCCCTGCAATGATTCTTTCCTTGTCCAGTACTGACGACATGAGGTCTCCAACGTTGTTATGCGGGGAGTGTCGTGTTGCGGTCAGTAAAGCGTCAAATTGAATTGAGACATGCGGTCATTCAATATGTAAATGATGCAATGCAACAAGCAACAAGCGCTGCTTGCTCAATTGCCTGACCCTTTCCCTCAGGGGGGAGGGAACAAGAGTTTTACGCCGCCAGCAGCCCGGAATGCGCAGCCGCATGCCGCAGCCAGGCACTGTCCTGCGCCAGCGTCAGCGCCGCCTCCAGTGCGCGCGACGGCTGGACCGACGCCGTCATGAAGCCGATGGGCGTGCGCACATCGGGCGCTGTCAGCGGCAAAGCCTCCAGCTCGCGGTAGCCGCGCACGGCGTCCACCAGTGCGCCGGGCATGACACTGCACACGGCGCCTGCCACCACGCTCAACGCCAGCGTGAGGATCGAGTTGGTCTCAATTGCCGGCCTGATCGGCACGCCCGCCGTGACAAAGGCGCTGTCGATGATGGTGCGGTTGTGCATCTCGGGCGTGAGCAGCGCCATCGGGCATTTGGCCGCCTCGGCCCAGCGGATCTTGCGGCCGATCTTCAGGCCGTCAGAGTGCGGCTCGGCGGCCCGGCGCAACAGGAAGTAGTGTTCGGTGTACTGGGGGTAGGCGCGCAGCTGGGTGCCCTTGAGCTTCATGCGCTCGGTGTAACCCAAAGCGAGGTCCAGCGACAGGTTCTCAAGCCCCGTTTCCAGCTCGGCCGAACTTTGCGAGAGGACCACCGGCACGATGCCGGGGTGGCGTGCCTGCAGCATGGCCGCAAAGCGGGCCAGCACCGGCATGGCCGTGGGCACGGCGCCCATGCGCAGCGGCCCGCGCGGCTTGTGCGCCTCGCTGCCCAGCTCCTGCTGCAACAGGTTGTGCTCGTGCAGCATGCGCTGCGCCGTGGCCAGCACCCGCTCGCCCTCGGGCGTGAGGCCGGCATACGAGCGCGCCCGCTTGACGATCACCACGCTGAACTCCTGCTCCAGAGCCTTCATCGCGTTGGACAGCGCCGGCTGCGTGATGTGGCAGGCCAGCGCCGCACGGCCAAAGTGGCGGTGCTCGTTGAGCGCCACCAGGTAGCGCATGGAGGCCAGCAGGTTCATGGAGGTGGCCTGATGACCGCAGCCTTACGTGTTCTTGGACACAGTGATGGTCGGGAACTTCGCCGAGAAGTCCTTGGCTTTGGCCGCGATCTTGATCGCCACCTGCCGCGCCACAGCCTTGTAGATGCCGGCCACCTCTCCCTCAGGGTCGGCCACCACGGTGGGCCGGCCGTTGTCGGCCTGCAGCCGGATGTTGATGTCCAGCGGCAGCGCGCCCAGGTAGTCCATGCCGTATTCGGCCGCCATGTTCTTGCCGCCGTCCTGGCCGAAGATGTGCTCCACATGGCCGCAGTTGCTGCACACATGCACCGCCATGTTCTCGACGATGCCCAGGATCGGCACGCCCACCTTTTCAAACATCTTGATGCCCTTGCGCGCGTCCAGCAGCGCAATGTCCTGCGGCGTGGTGACGATGACCGCGCCCGTCAGCGGCACGCGCTGGCTGAGCGTGAGCTGGATGTCGCCGGTGCCGGGCGGCATGTCGATGATGAGGTAGTCCAGGTCGCGCCAGTTGGTCTGCCGCAAAAGCTGCTCCAGCGCCTGCGTGGCCATGGGGCCGCGCCAGATCATGGCTTCATCCTTGGCCACCAGGAAGCCGATCGACATGACCTGCACGCCGTGGTTTTCAAGAGGGTCCATGGTCTTGCCGTCTTCTGACTCGGGGCGGCCTTCCACGCCCATCATCATGGGCTGGCTGGGGCCGTAGATGTCTGCGTCCAGCAGACCCACCGAGGCGCCTTCAGCCGATAGCGCAAGCGCCAGGTTGGCGGCCGTGGTGCTCTTGCCCACCCCGCCCTTGCCCGAGGCCACAGCGATGATGTTCTTGACATTGGGCATGAGCGCCACGCCGCGCTGCGCCGCATGCGAGACCACTTTGGTGGCGATATTGACGGTGACGTTGCCGGTGCCCGCAACGCCTTTGGCGGCTGCGACCAATGCCTTGCGCAAGCCGGCATGCTGGCTTTTGGCGGGGTAGCCCAGCTCCACATCAAAGGACACGTCCGCGCCGGTGATCTTGAGGTTTTTCAGGGCCCGCGTCGTGACAAAGTCCTTGCCGGTGTTGGGATCGGTGACGGCTTGCAGGGCCTGCTGGAGCTGTTCTGTCGTGGGCATGGGTGCTGGTTCCTGTTCGGTCTGCAGTGTAACGAGTGCCCCTAGAATTGAAGGTTCCCTCCCTCGTAATCCCCCACCCATGTCACTTGCATCCACAGGCGCACCGCACACGCGCAAGCTCTTTGTCACCACTGCCCTGCCGTATGCCAACGGCAAGTTCCACATCGGCCACATCATGGAGTACATCCAGGCCGACATCTGGGTGCGGCACCAGCGGATGCAGGCCAGCCAGGTGCACTTTGTATGCGCTGACGATGCGCACGGCGCGCCGATCATGATCGCCGCTGAAAAGGCAGGCAAGACGCCCCAGCAGTTTGTGGCCGACATCGCCGCCGGGCGCAAGCCTTACCTGGACGGCTTTCACATTGCGTTTGACAACTGGCACAGCACCGACGGGCCCGAGAACCACCTGCTGGCGCAGCAGATCTACCGCGACCTCAAGGCCAACGGCCTGATCTTCAGCAAGATCGTCGAACAGTTCTTTGACCCCGAAAAGAACATGTTCCTGCCGGACCGCTTCATCAAGGGCGAGTGCCCCAACTGCCACGCCAAGGACCAATACGGCGACAACTGCGAGGTGTGCGGTGCGGTTTACAGCCCGACGGAGCTTGTCAACCCCTACTCCGCCCTGTCTGGCGCCACGCCGGTGCTCAAAAACTCGGAGCATTTCTTCTTCAAGCTGTCGGACCCGCGCTGCATGGCGTTCCTGAAGGAATGGACGCGCGATGAAGGCCGGCTGCAGACCGAGGTGCTTAACAAGATCAGCGAATGGCTGGAGCCGGACGAAAACGGCAAAGCTGCGATGGGCGACTGGGACATCAGCCGCGATGCGCCCTACTTCGGCATTGAGATTCCCGACGCGCCGGGCAAGTACTTTTATGTGTGGCTGGACGCGCCGGTGGGTTACCTCGCCTCGCTCAAGAACTACTTCGACAAAGGCGGCGCTGCGGTTGCGGGCGAGCTGCGTTCGTATGAAGACTTCATCGCCGACCCGGCGGTGGAGCAGTACCACTTCATCGGCAAGGACATCATCACCTTTCATACGCTGTTCTGGCCGGCGATGCTGAAATTCAGCGGGCGCAAGGTGCCCACGCAGGTGTTTGTGCACGGCTTTCTCACCGTGAACAACGGCGAGAAGATGAGCAAGAGCCGCGGCACGGGGCTGGACCCGCTCAAGTACCTGTCGCTGGGCATGAACCCGGAATGGCTGCGCTACTACCTTGCGGCCAAGCTCAATGCGCGCAATGAAGACATCGACTTCAACCCCGAGGACTTCATGGCCCGGGTCAACAGCGACCTGATTGGCAAGTACGTGAACATTGCCAGCCGGGCGGTGAAGTTTGTGCCTGGGGGCACGCTCGTGGCGCTTGATGTTGCGACAGTGGCCATGCAAAAGGCGCAGGCGCTGGTGACGTCCGTCATGGCGCTTTATGAATCGCGCGACTACGGCAAGGCCCTGCGCGAGATCATGGCATTTGCCGATGAAGTCAACCTGCGCTTTGACGCTGCAGCGCCCTGGAAACTGGTGAAGGAAGGCAAGGCCGATGAGGCGGCGCAGGTGTGTTCGGAGTGCCTTGAAATGTTCAAGGTCATGACGGCGTGCCTGAAGCCCGTGCTGCCGGCGCTGGCCGCGCAGGCCGAGAAGTTTCTCGGTTGCGCGCCGCTGGGCTGGAGCAACGCCGCAACGCCAATGGGCGCGGGTCATGCGGTGGGCAAGTATGAGCACTTGATGCAGCGGGTAGATGTGAAGCAACTGGATGCCTTGTTTGAGGCGCCGGCTGAACCTGAGCCCGAGAAAACCGTGCCTGGCGGCGAAGAGGTCGCACCTGTCATCGGGATTGATGACTTCGTCAAAATTGATTTGCGCATCGTGAAGATCGTGAATTGCGAAGCCGTCGAAGGCTCGACCAAGCTGCTGCGCCTCACGCTGGACGCCGGTGAAGGCCGGATGCGCAATGTGTTCAGCGGCATTGCCAGCGCCTACAAGCCGGAGGACCTCGTTGGCAAGCTCACCGTCATGGTCGCCAACCTGGCGCCGCGCAAGATGAAATTCGGCGTGAGCGAAGGCATGGTGCTGGCTGCGAGCCACGCCGACGG
>JACMQX010000219.1 GCA_014376765.1 Ramlibacter sp.
ATGGCGTAACCGATGGTCATCAACTCCTCGCTGTGGCGCACCATGCTGTAAGGAAAGCCTCCGGGCAGCAGCCAGAAGTACAGCAATGCGCCGGCCTGGACCACCGTGAAAATCCTGAGCGGGTATTTAAGCGGTAATTTCGCATGCTTCATCGGGAAGGAAAGCACCAACGCACCCAGGGTGACCAAGGCCGTGACCCACAGGGTAGTAGCGCCGGGGCGCGGCGCGGGCAGGCCACCCGCATACGCCAGTGGACGCTGGCCCCCTGAATCGAGCTGCGGCGACAGGGTGAACGGAATATTCAGCAGGTTGGACCAGAACAAAATGCACTCACGCCAGAAGTCCATCAGCATCGGCTTGCCGAGGTAAATCAGGCCGCACAGCAACAAGGGCAAACCGATGGCCTGCACGAGTAACCAGGGGGTCACCGTCAGCGGGGTGATGGACCGGTGCGGCCGTATGTTCACCAGGCGCTCGCGTGCCACGCTCACTGCGGCAAAGGCCGCCCGAAAAATCCTGTCATGTTCCTGCGCTTGACCAGGCGCTGTTCGGGTTTTTGAATTCATGCTTGCCTCGCCTGCCTGTTGTTCATTTGCATTGCTCGTCCCTGACTGCGGCAGTGATGCCCTTGCTGGCCAGGATTTGATGGGATGCCTCGTCCGTCACCGCCCAGCGAACGCCGTGCCGCAGCGCGGCCGACTCGCGCATCCAGCAGCGCGCACTGGCTGTATCGCCCTGCTTGAGCGCGAGCACGGCAATCAGGCCCCACGGGTAGTCCGCCACGCCCTGCCTGAGCCACTCGGAACGGTGGCTGCGCATCCAGTCCCGGTAAAACTGCCGCTCATTGACGCCCGTCACCGGAAAACCCACCAGCAGCGGGAATATCTGGGCCACATGGTCCGGGTAGAACACCGGCTTCTCGCCGCGTTGCTCCAGCTGGGTCGAGACCAGAAAACGCTTGGCCACCGGGTCCCAGAAGGTGGCCTGGATGGCAGCGGCGAGCTTGCGCGCATCCACCTCCTGCGAAGGCTGCGGCGTGACAGTCTTAAGGGACCAGACCTCCAGGTTGTCCATGAACAAGCCGTGCAGATACACCGGTGACACCATGTAGATCCCCCGCGAGGGCTGGTACAGGTGGTTCAAGGATGACTGGCTGATGGCGTAGCTCTTCTTCCAGGCCACGTCGTTGCGCAACCTCTGCGGCATGGTCTCAAGAAGGCGCATCCAGATGGCCAGCAGCGCGTCGTCTGCATCGGCTACTTTGCATGACACCCAGGCAGATTCGGGCATGCGGCAAAAACGGTCAAAGGTACCGTCCGGTTTTTGCCGGGTGATCAGCCAGTTTGCGAACTTTTCCGAAGCTGCTGTGGTGTCAAGCCCGTTGTCATGCGCGAGCAGCAAAGCCTGCATCGCGAAATAGGGATCGACTGCGGGGCCGTTGTGCAGCACGCTGATGGCGCCCGTCGCATCGCTGTAGCCCGAAAGATCAAGACGGGGCGCTGCACTCGCTGCAGGGACCACAGCCATGCCGAGCAGGGTGCCCAGCACCCAACCCGGCACATTCAAATAACGCCAGACGTTCATACCGGTTTCACCATGCCAATTTCATGCGCCCAGATGGTTCCGTGAACCACCACGCCGTCTTCCACAATGATGTTGGCGGCGCTGACGGTGGTGGGCGAGTCGGGCAAACCCACCACGGCGCCGGCACCAATCAGCAAGTCGCCTTCAGCGATCACGGGGCCAAAGACCTGGGACTCATTGAACACATACACGCGTTTTTCACAGGTGATGGCGCCTTCAATCCGGGCGCTGTGGTCCATGCTCACGCCCTCGCGTGCCTTGACGTCACCCGCCACGGTGGTGCCAGCGCCAATGACAAGAAAGCCCGTCACGACCAGCGAGCCGGTGTACAACTTTCCGGCGGCCAGTACGCAGTTGCCACGCACCAGAAACAGCAGGGGGGTCTGCTCCACCGCGTCGGGCAGATCCGCATAACTTCCGGGGGTTTGCGCAAGCTTTGCCGCCGGCACAACCGGCTGGCGCCGCCCGCCAAAATAGATGGCCGGTGCATTCATCCGTTCGAACCAGGTGTCAGTTCCCAATTCAATGGCCTTGTCTGCCGAAATACGCCGCAGCGCTACACCGTTGGCACGCATGCGCAGTTTCCCGTCGGCATGCGCCCAGTCCTTGATTGCGCTGTTTGGGCCCAGGTCAATGTCGCCCGTGGCATAGAGGGAGGGAAACGCCGAATTCGCTCCCGCGCGGATATTGCCGCGCACGTACAGCTGCTGGGAGGTGTTGATGGCGGCGTCCGTATCAATCTCGTGCGAGATCATCCGCCGGCGCGCCGCGCTCCAGTCGGTCTGCCCGGCGGCTTGCCTGGGTAACACCTCGAAGTCTTCGTGGCCCGTGGGCATGGAGTCACCCAGCCGCGCCATCACATCGCTGTGCAGGCGCCGCGCAAAGTGGTCAATGTCGCTGGTGTAGTTGGCCAGCACCGGCAGGGCTGCGATGTCGGTCGGGCGCAGCCATTCCATGAAGGCGGGAATGAAAGGCAAAGTGATGATGATCAAGCACACCAGGACGAACACGGTGTAGGCCAGAGGGCTGCCGGGGGTCATCATCATTTCGCCACCTCGCCGCGGTAACGGATGGTCTTGTCCCAGACCATTTCACGTTTCAAAAGCAGGTCGAGCATGGAGCTCCACACAGCGCCCGAGATCGCAAACAGGCTGACCAGGAAACCAAGCATGTTGAACGGCAGCAGCCTGAGCCGCCTGCGGTTGCCGTCCAGCAGCACCGCAATCACGATCTCGAAAAACGCGGCAAAGTTGCCCAGCGTGCCATACACCATGAGTGCAAACACGGTGATCAGCTGCGACAGTAGCGAGCCCGCATTCATGAAGTAAAGCCCCAGCGCCAGGCACCAGCCAAACAGCATGATGAGCGGGACGATGAACACAAACAGGAGCAGCAAACCGTCCAGGCGCTGCTTGAAGTTGAGGTAGGGGCTGGTCGCAAACTGCCACCAGTAACGCGACATGACCTGGTTGTGCCCTTTGGCCCAGCGCCTGACCTGCTTGATCCGGATACTCCAGTCCTCGGGCACCTCTTCGTAGCATTCGGAGCGGTTGGTGTAGACCGTCTTCCAGCCGTTGAACATGAGGCGGAAGGTAATGTCGGTGTCTTCGGCCAGCGTGTCGTCATGCCAGCCGCCCACTGCCGCCACGGCCGACAGGCGCACACCGCCCACCGTGCCGCCGTACTGGGGCAGGAGATTCATGTTCATGCGGGCCTGCTGGTCCACCTGGTAGCCGCCTGAGCGCTCCAGGTCCAGCAGCCGCGTGAGCAGGTTGGCGCCGCTGTTGACGGGCACCACACGGCCCATCACTGCGCCCACCTCGGGGTCGAAGAACGGTGCGACCAGCTGCTTGAGAAGCCCGCGCCCCGGCAGATAGTCGGCATCAAAAATAATGGCGATGTCCCCATCAGCCTGCAGCAGCGCTTCTTTCAGCGCGGCTGACTTGCCGGCCTTGCCGCCGGTGCGGTGAAAGGGCGAGATGCGCGTGGGGTAGCGGGCCGTAAAGCTGTCGATGATGGCGCCGGTCCCGTCTTTGGACCGGTCATTGACGGGAATGATCTTAAGCCGCTCCTGCGGGTAATCGCTGTTAAGCAAAGCTTCGATGCAACCGGCAATCACCTTCTCCTCGTTGTGTGCCGCAATGAAGACCGTGACCATCGGCCAGTTGGCCACCGAGATGTCCATGTAGGGGTGGCGCTGCACGCCGGTGAGCCGGTTCATCGTGAACACAAAGTGCCGCACGCCGTA
>JACMQX010000220.1 GCA_014376765.1 Ramlibacter sp.
GAGTCTTTCACCCGCTCGGCCAGCACCCGCGCCGTGACGTCGATCGGGCCGCCTGCTGCGTAGGGCACGATCAGGCGGATCGGCCGGGTTTGGGCAAGTGCAAATGGGGCAGGGAGGACTATCGCAGCGACGGTGGACAGGAAGATGGTTCTGCGTTTCATGGGGGGATTTTCTCAGCAAGGCGAGACGCGACCGACCTGACAATCCCTTACGTGGCGGCGAGGTGCTGTCTGTCAGTCTTTTGCCTTCCATGGCGCGTTGAACAGACGTGGGACACGAGCCCATCTTCTTCATCACTCAACGGGAGCCTGTCATGAAATTCCATAACCTCGCCCTTGCAGCAGCACTGGTCTTCGGCGGCGCCGCCTTTGCCGCACCGAACGCCACGGCCATGGCTCCGGTCAACCGGGACACGACCCATGTGGTCAAGGTCAAGCCCCATATGACCAAGCATGCGGTGCGGCAGCACCACAAGGCCGTGCGCCACGCGGCAACGAAGCATCACAAGGGCGTTCATCTGACCAGGCACCAGACCATGCACGAGCATGCCGCCTCGGTGCGCAGCGACGTCAACAGCGGCAACCGCGGCGCCCGCATGGATGAGGCGCTGCAGAAGTTTCGCTCGTCGCACGGCTGATCGCAGGGACCGCTCAGTCCCTGTGCTTGTCGGCTTCGGTGGTGAACGAGTCGGCGAAGAACTCTTCTGGTGGCAACTTGCCAGCGGCGGTGTAATCGGCCCGGGCGGAATCGACCACGATCGGCGCGCCGCAGGCATAGACCTGGTACCCCGACAGATCAGGAAAGTCCTCCAGCACCGCCTTGTGGACGAAGCCGGTGCGGCCGGTCCAGTTGTCGTCGGGCATCGCGTTGGAGACCACCGGAACGTACTGCAGTCTGGGCATCTCGGCCAGCTTGGCCTGCACCCAGTCGTCCAGGTACAGGTCCAGCGGGCGGCGGCCGCCCCAATACAGCGTTGCAGGGCGGGTGATGCCCTTGTATTGCATGTGTTCGATCACAGCCTTGATCGGCGCAAAGCCGGTGCCCGAGGCGAGCAGGATCATGGGCTTGTCCGACTCCTCGCGCAGGAAAAAGCTGCCGTAGGGGCCTTCGACCCGCAGGATCTCCTTTTCCTTCATCGCCGTGAACACGTGGTCGGTGAACTTGCCGCCGGGCATGTGGCGGATGTGCAGCTCGATGCTCGGGCCAAGCGCAGGCGTGTCATCGGTCTTGGCCGTCGGCAAGGCCAGGTGCGGCGCGTTGGCCATCGAATAGCTGCGACGGGCGCCGTCGCGCAGGATGAACTCGATGTACTGGCCGGCGTGGTAACGCATGGTGTCGTTGGCCGGCAACTGCAGGCGGATCACCATCACGTCGTGCGACTTCTTTTCCAGTGCAGTCACGCGCGAAGGCATCTTTTTGATCGGGAAGGCCGATTCGTCGGTCACCTGGCGCGACTCCAGCACCACGTCGGTCTGCGGCACGCCGCAGCATGTGAGGATGTAGCCCGCGGCTTCTTCTTCCTCCGACAGGGCCTTGCTCTGGTGCGGTCCGTGAAAGACATCGCCTTCGAGCTTCTTGCATTTGCACGAGCCGCAGGCGCCGTCCTTGCAGCCATACGGCATGCCGATGCCCTGGCGGATGGCTGCGGGCAGGATGGCCTCGTCGGCGTTGACCGAGAAGGTGCGGCCGCTCGGCAGCACGCTGACCTGGAACGTTGCCGCGGAAGGCGTTGCACTCGTCATGTTTTGGTTATCCTCGGGCAGTCTTTAAAAGAACGACCGCCGATTTTGCCCTCAATCCAGAGTCCCCTCGGCGCCCTGCCGGCGCGCTTTCGCCGCGAACGCTTGCTGATCGTCGGTTGCGGCGATGTGGGGATGCGGGTGGCGAAGCTGATGAAGGGCAGGGCCCGGCTGCTGGCATTGACGTCATCGGCTGACAAGGTGGCTCTGTTGCGCGGGCGTGGCATCACGCCGCTGCAGGGCAACCTGGACCGGCCGCAGACGCTGGCGCGCCTGGCCGGAATCGCGACGCGCGTCGTGCACCTCGCGCCGCCACGC
>JACMQX010000221.1 GCA_014376765.1 Ramlibacter sp.
ATGATCATGGGCCCGTGCGCCGGCGGTGCGGTGTATTCACCGGCCATGACGGACTTCATCTTCATGGTCAAGGACTCGAGCTACATGTTCGTCACCGGCCCTGAAGTCGTGAAGACGGTGACGCATGAAGAAGTGACTGCCGAAGAGCTCGGCGGCGGCATCACCCACACCACGCGCAGCGGTGTCGCGGACCTGGCTTTTGACAACGATGTGGAAGCGCTCATGATGCTGCGGCGCCTGTACAACTACCTGCCGCTCAACAACCGCGAAAAGGCCCCGGTACGCCCCAGCATGGACCCGGCAGACCGCATGGACATGAGCCTGGATTCGCTGGTGCCCGACAACGCCAACAAGCCCTACGACATGAAGGAGCTGATCATCAAGACGGTGGATGACGGCGATTTCTTCGAGATCCAGCCCGAGTACGCCAGGAACATCATCGTGGGCTTTGGCCGGATGGAAGGGCAGACGGTGGGCATCGTGGCCAACCAGCCGCTGGTGCTGGCGGGGTGCCTGGACATCAAGAGCTCCATCAAGGCCGCACGCTTCGTGCGTTTTTGTGATGCCTTCAACATCCCGGTGGTGACCTTTGTGGATGTGCCCGGCTTCATGCCCGGCACCAGCCAGGAGTACGGCGGCATCATCAAGCACGGCGCCAAGCTGCTGTATGCGTATGCCGAGTGCACGGTGCCCAAGATCACGGTCATCACCCGCAAGGCCTATGGCGGCGCCTATGACGTGATGAGCTCCAAACATCTGCGCGGCGACGTGAACTTCGCCTGGCCAAATGCCGAGATTGCGGTGATGGGCGCCAAGGGCGCAGTGGAGATCATCTTCCGCGAGGACAAGGGCGACCCGGTGAAGCTCGCTGCGCGTGAGGCGGAGTACAAGGCACGGTTTGCCAACCCCTTTGTGGCGAGTGCGCGCGGGTACATTGATGATGTGATCCTGCCGCATGAGACGCGTCGGAGAATCTGCCGTTCACTTGTGATGCTCAAGGACAAGAAGCTTGAGAATCCTTGGCGGAAACACGGGAACATCCCTCTGTGAACGCCGCGAGCCACCTCATCTTTCGCACTGGGTGGTGTAAAATTAATAGTGCTAAAACGAACTGTAACTGCAACTTTTTGAACGTTATGATTCTTTAAAGAACCATTGATGTTTATCCTCCAAACTCCCGAAAACATGGCAAAAGCGATCGGTTCGCGCATTCGCATGACGCGTCTTGCGCGCAATCTTTCGCAGGCCGAGCTGGCATCGATGACTGATGTTTCCTTGTCGTCCATCAAGCGGCTGGAGGCAACTGGCCAGGGGACTCTGCAGTTGCTCGCATCAGTGGCGGTGGCCCTGCATGCGACCGATGAGCTCGAGATGCTGTTTGTGCAACCCGTGCAGACCATTGCGCAGGCGGAAGCCGTGGCCAACGTGTTCACCAGAAAGCGTGCCCGCAAGGCCTCGCTCAGGCGCGTGGCGGTGGACTGAATGGCTTCACTCGCGCGGCTTCAGGTTCTCTATCGCGGTTGGGGTGATTCCTGGCCGTTGGGAACGGTCGCGCAATCTAATGGCCGGCTTATGTTCGAGTATTCGCAGGAAGCCATCGCACGCGGCTTGCAGTTCTCGCCGATCCGTGTGCCTATGCCGGCGGCGGGTTCGGCCCCGGCTTCCTATACGGGGCCTGCGCACTTTCACGGTTTGCCGGGCTTTATTGCCGACAGCCTGCCTGATGGCTGGGGCATGCTGCTGATGGATCGGGCGCTGCGGCGCTGCGGTCGGGACCCGGCCCGCGTTTCGGTGCTGGAGCGACTGGCCATTGTGGGTCATGGCGGCATTGGTGCACTGGTGTTCGAGCCGGCTGACGCGATGGAAGAGACGCGAGCGGACATCGAAGGCATTGCGTCGCTCGCCCGCGAGATGCAGTCCGTGGCCAGGGATGCCGGAGAGCATGCCTCCAGTGACCAGTTGCGCCGATTGCTGGTGCTGGGCGGGTCCCCGCAAGGCGCGCGGCCCAAGGCCTTGCTGCGGTGGGATCAGGCTGCCAACGTATTTGCACAGGACCATGGCGACCCTGCGGCCGGTGAGCCCTGGCTGGTGAAGTTTCCGGGACAGGGCGAGCACGCCGAAGTCTGCGCGCTTGAGGAGTTGTATGCGCGCCTGGCAAGGCGCGGCGGCATTGACATGATGGCCACGCATTACTTCGGTCTGGGCAAGTCGGCCAGCGCATTTGGCACGCGCAGGTTTGACCGCCATTCGAGGCCCGATGGCACCGAGTTGCGCGTGCCCGTCATCAGCCTGTCGGCCCTGCTGGACGCGGACCACCGACTGCCTGCGCTCGACTACACGAGCCTGATGCTGGCGACGACGCGCCTGACCGGCGACTACCGCGAGACGCTCAAGGCCTTCGGCCGTTGCGTCTTCAATGTGCTCACGCATAACCGTGATGATCACACGCGCAATTTCGCCTTCTGTATGGGCGTGGACGGCCGCTGGAAGCTTTCGCCCGCATTCGACCTGAGCTTCAGCAGTGGTCCGGGCGGCGAACACAGTACCAGCGTGGCAGGCGTTGGCCGCGCGCCCGGCCGCGCAGAGTTGATGCGGGTGGCGCGTGACGGCGGTATCAAAGAGCGCGATGCAAAGGAGTGCATCGGGGGCTGGCTGGATGCCTTGAAGCCAGACGCGAAGCTGCTGCAGGATTTGCCGGTGCGCCAGCGGACTTTGACGGGGTTGCGTCAATCGTTGACAACTGTCTGGAGCAAGCTGTGAGAGGCAATACCTTGAATACGCGCGCTCCGGGAGCGCAGTTGGGGTTGAACCTCAATACTTTTCTCCGATCCGCTATTGGGGTCAGAGCCCAATTTCGACCAGCATTGTTGGCCTCCGTCAGCAACATTGTCCTGAATTGGGATCTGACCCCAAAAGCTGCCACCGTTGCCACCGGGGTACACACCGCTCATCGCAGGCTACAAAAGAACCGGGAGAAACCGCGCACAAGCGCTGCACAAATTACCCAGCGCCGCAGGCGCTGCCATTGACTGGCGCCGCCCCACCGCGCCTGCCCCCGCCCCCCAACACACGCGTCACCCGGAGACCTGAATCATGTTCACCAAAATCCTCATCGCCAACCGCGGCGAAATCGCCTGCCGCGTCATCAAGACTGCCAGCAAGATGGGCATCAAGACCGTGGCGGTTTATTCCGATGCCGACAAGGACGCAAGACACGTCCGGCTGGCTGATGAAGCCGTCCACATCGGACCCGCGCCCAGCCGCGACAGTTACCTGCAGGCCGACCGCATCATCGCCGCCTGCAAGCAGACCGGCGCGCAGGCGGTGCACCCCGGCTATGGCTTCCTCAGCGAGAACGCCGGCTTTGCCAGGCGGGTGGAAGAAGAGGGCATTGTCTTCATCGGCCCCAAGCACTATTCGATCGCTGCGATGGGCGACAAGATCGAGTCCAAAAAACTCGCGGGCGCGGCCGGTGTCAACTGCATTCCGGGCGTGAACGACGCGATCGAAGCGCCGGAGAAGGCAGTGGAGATCGCACAAGGCATCGGCTACCCCGTCATGATCAAGGCCTCGGCCGGCGGTGGCGGCAAAGGATTGCGGGTGGCCCTCAACGACAAGGAAGCGTTTGAGGGTTTCACCTCCTGCCGCAATGAAGCGCGCAACAGCTTTGGCGACGACCGCGTCTTCATTGAAAAATTCGTCGAGGAGCCGCGCCATATCGAGATCCAGTTGCTGGGCGACTCGCACGGCAATGTGCTCTACCTCAACGAGCGCGAATGCTCTATCCAGCGGCGCCACCAGAAGGTGATTGAAGAGGCACCTTCCCCTTTCATCAGCGACGCCACGCGCAAGGCCATGGGCGAGCAGGCCGTCGCCCTCGCCAAGGCGGTGAAATACGAAAGCGCCGGCACGGTTGAATTCGTGGTCGGCAAGGACCAGAGCTTTTATTTTCTGGAGATGAACACGCGCCTGCAGGTGGAGCACCCGGTGACTGAGTGCATCACCGGCCTGGACCTGGTGGAGCTGATGATCCGCGTGGCCGCCGGCGAAAAACTTCCGCTTGAGCAAAAAGACGTGAAGCGCGACGGCTGGGCCATGGAATGCCGCATCAACGCCGAAGACCCGTTCCGCAATTTCCTGCCAAGCACCGGGCGTCTGGTGCGCTTTCAGCCGCCGAAGGAAACCATGTGGGCCTCTGACACAGAGCACCTGCATGGGGTGCGGGTGGACACCGGCGTGCAGGACGGCGGCGAGATCCCGATGTTTTATGACTCGATGATCGCCAAGCTCATCGTGCATGGCAAAGACCGCGCCGAGGCCACGGCGAAGATGCGCGAGGCGCTCAACAGCTTCGTCATTCGCGGCATCTCCAGCAACATCCCGTTCCAGGCGGCACTGCTGGCCCACCCCAAGTTTGCGGCCGGCGACTTCAACACCGGTTTCATTGCCGAGAATTACGCGGGCGGCTTCAAGGCCAGCGACATCACGCATGACGACCCCGACTTTCTCGCCGCGCTGGCCGCCTATGTGAACCGGCGCGCGCTGCAACGCTCGGCCGGTATCAGCGGCCAGTTGAGCGGGCACGAGTTCAAGGTCGGTGAGAATTTTGTGGTGGTTGAGCTGGGTGCAGAAGGTGCAGGCAAACACCAGAGCGTCACAGTCAGCGGCTTTCAGGCCGAGTCGGGCTCCAGTGTGGTGGAAACCCACAACAAGCGCTACGAAATCTGCAGCGGCAACTGGCATCTGGGCGGCACACGCATTCGCGGCACCGTAAATGGTCAGGCGTTTTCGGCGCAGGTCGAACGCGGCGTGGGCAAGAACCCGCTGGCGATTCGCATCTCGCACAACGGTGCGCGGCTGGACGCGCTGGTGCTGTCGCCGCGCACTGCCGAGCTGCATGCGCTGATGCCCTACAAGGCGCCACCCGACATGAGCCGCTATGTGCTGTCGCCCATGCCGGGCCTTCTGGTCGAGGTGGCGGTGCAGGTCGGCCAAAAGGTGCAGGCCGGCGAACGCGTAGCCGTAATCGAGGCGATGAAAATGGAGAACGTTCTCTTCGCTGCCGCTGATGGCGTGGTGGGCAAGGTGCTGGCCAGCAAGGGCGAGTCGCTAAGCGTGGACCAGCCAATTGTTGAATTTTCCTGAGCCCCCCATGACCACCTCTCCACGCCCCTTCAAAATCCTCGGCCTGCAGCAGATCGCCATCGGCGGCGCCGACAAGCGAAAGCTGCAGAACCTCTGGGTCGACCTGTTCGGCCTGGAGGTCACCGGCACCTTCCGGAGCGAGCGCGAAAACGTTGACGAAGACATCTGTGCCCTGGGCGCCGGCCTCTTCAAGGTAGAGGTGGATCTGATGCAGCCCATTGACCCGGACAGGAAACCGGCTGTCCACACCACACCGCTCAACCACATCGGCCTGTGGGTAGACAACCTGCCGGTGGCCGTGGAATGGCTCACCGCCAAGGGCATGCGCTTTGCGCCCGGTGGGATCCGCAAAGGGGCTGCTGGCCACGACATCTGCTTTGTCCACCCGCGTGGCAGCGACGAGTTGCCGATTGGCGGCGAGGGCGTGCTGATTGAGCTGGTGCAGGCGCCGCCCGAGGTGACCAAGGCCTTCATGGCGGTGTGGAACTAGGCAAAGCACCCATACATTTGTTGGATACTTGCGGCGATGCACCCAGTCGCCGCCTCGCCAGCTCCTGCTTTCCCTGCCGCCGGGCATGAGCCTGAATGGGCTCACTCTACGGCCGGTTCAAGCGCCCAGGTCACAAATCCTGTTTCAGCCGTTCTCCAGACCCAGGCAGCGATGCTGTCGCACGCGGGGCTTGAAGACTGCGCCACGGCCATGGCGGTAGAGATCGCCCAACTGCTGGCCTGTGAACGTGTGAGCGTGGGCCTGCTCAGGCAGGAGCGCGTCACCGTGGTCGCCACCTCGCTGGGTCATGAACTGCAATCCGGGCGCGATGCCGCCACCCGCATTGCCGCGGCCATGCATGAGGCGCTGGACCAGTCCACCAGCATCAGCCACCCGGCTCCGCAAGGTGGCCCGGGCCACATCACGCTGGCGCAGCAAAGCCTGGCGGGCGGCACTGGCGCGGCCTGCTCCATCCCTTTGAAGGGCGTGCGCAACGTCGTCGGCGCGCTGACGCTGGAGCGGGAAGCGCGCGCCTTCAGCGCTGCCGAGCTGGCGCTGGCAGAAGACCTGGCTTCATTCGCCGGCCCGGTGCTGGAGATGAAAGCGCTGGCCGCGCGGTCCATCTGGCAACGTAGCCGGGACGGCCTTGCGGCCGCCTGGTCTGCCCGCCGAGCCAGCAGCCGCTGGGCGGCCGTGGGCGCCCTGGTAGCGGTGGTGCTGGCCGGTTGCTTTGTACCCGTGCCCTACCGCGTCAGCGCCCCGGCGCGGCTGGAGGGGTCTGTCCAGCGCGCGATCGTCGCATCGGCTGATGGTTTCCTGCAGCAAGCCAATGTGCGCGCCGGCGACACGGTGAAAGAAGGCCAGGTGCTGGCCGAGATGGCCTCGCAGGACTTGCAGCTGGAGCGCCAGCGGCGCGACAGCGAAATGCGCCAGCATGAAAACGCCTACAAGGCCGCGCAGTCGCGCAGCGACCGCACGCAGATGGTGATCAGCCAGTCCAAGGCCGGCGAGGCGCAGGCGATGCTCGCCCTGATTGACAACCAGATCGAGCGCGCCCGCATCGTCGCGCCGTTTGATGGCGTGGTGATCAAGGGCGACCTGTCGCAGAACCTGGGCGCGCCGGTGCAGCGCGGCGAGGTGCTGCTGACGCTTGCCCCCAACAACAGCTACCGCATCATCATCGAGGTGGATGAAAGCGACATTGCCGGCGTCAAGCCCGGCCAGCGCGGCCGCATCGCGCTGGCCGCGATGCCCGACCGCCCGCTGGAGGTGACGACCCGGCGCGTGGTGCCGGTGGCTACCTCAGCCGACGCGCGCAATTACTTTGAGGTCGAGGCCTCGCTCGACTCGCCGGGGGCAGCCTTGCGCCCCGGCCTGCGCGGCATCGCCAAGATTGACGCGGGCGAGCGTTCGGTGGCCTGGCAACTGGCCCACCGCCCGCTGGACTGGCTGCGCCTGGCCTGGTGGTCGCTGTGACGCAGCCGCTGCTCAGCACCTCGTGGTACCGCGTGGCGCAGCTGCGGCCCAAGCTGGCGCCGCAGGTCAACGTGATGCGCCAGCGCGTGCGCGACCATCTCTGGCATGTACTGGTCGAGCCGGGCACCGGGCGGCAGCTGCGCCTCAATGGTTCGGCCTACGCCTTTGCCGGCCGGTGTGACGGCCAGCGAACGGTTGCCGCGTTGTGGGAACAACTGCTGGCGCAACAGGGCAACGACGCGCCCACGCAGGACGACATCTTGCGGCTGCTGGCCCAGCTGCACCACACCGGCATGATCCAGTTTGACGCAGCGCCCAATCTCGCCATGTTGTTTGAGCGCCGCGCCGAGCATGGCCGCCGCCGGCGCGGCGCGTGGATCAACCCCTTCATGATCCGGCTGAAGCTGTTCGACCCCTCGCGCCTGCTGGACCGCCTGCTGCCCTTTGTGCGGCCGCTGATGGGCGCTGGCGGGCTCACCGTCTGGGCTGTAGCCGTGCTGGTGGGTACGCTCGCCTGCATCCTCAACTTCCCGGCCTTGCGGGCTGAGGCGGCGGCCCACCTGTCAACGCCGCGCATGCTTTGGCTGCTGTGGCTGGGCTACCCCTTCATCAAGGCGCTGCATGAGCTGGGCCACGCGCTGATGGTGCGGCGTTTTGGCGGCGCGGTGCATGAAACCGGCATCACGCTGATGTTCTTCACACCGGCGCCGTATGTGGATGCATCGGCCGCCAATACCTTTGAGCGGCGCTACCAGCGGTTGCTGGTCAGCGCGGCCGGCATCATGGTGGAGCTGTTCATTGCGGCGGTGGCAATCGCGATCTGGCTGGGGGTGGAGCCGGGCCTGCTGCGCGACGGCGCCTTTGCTTCGCTGGTCATCTGCACCGTCTCTACTTTGCTGTTCAACGGCAACCCGCTGATGCGGCTGGACGGCTACTACATCCTGTGCGATGCCCTGCACCTGCCCAACCTGGCGCTGCGCAGCAATGCGTTTTGGAGCGCCGGCGTGCGGCGCCTGGTGCTGGGGCGCGAAGCGGTGCCGGCCGGCGCGCTTGCGGCGGGTGAATTCAAGTGGCTGCTGTTTTATGCGCCATTGGCCATGGTCTACCGCGTCGCGCTGCTGTTCACACTGGTGAGCTGGGCCGGTGGCAAGTCGTGGTTGCTGGGCTGGATCACCGCGCTGGCGGTTTTTGCCTGGCTGGTGATGCCGGCTGTGATTGCCGCGTCGCGCCTGTCATCGGCTGCCGGCAACCTGCACATGCGGGGCCGCGCGCTGGCCGTTTTAGGCTCGTTTGCCCTGGCGATGGTGCTGCTGCTGTTTGTGGTGCCTGTGCCGAGTTCCGCGGTAGCGCGGGGCGTGGTGTGGCCGCCAGATCATGCCCAGCTGCGCAGCGAAACTGGCGGCTTTGTTGAAAGCCTGCCGGTGGCCGATGGTGCGGGCGTGCAAACGGGTGATGTGGTGCTCACCCTGTCAGAGCCGGCCCTCACCGCCGAGCGCGACAAGCGCGCCAGCCAGCTGACCGGCTTGCAGGCGCAGCAATACCAGGCGCTGCTGGGCGACCCGTCACGTGCGGCGAACATTGCCGAGGACATCAATCGCACCGAGGCGGAACTGGCCCGCATTGACCAGCAGCTGTCGCAACTCAACTTGCAAAGCGGCGCGGCCGGACGGCTGGTGCTGCCCCACGCGGCAGACCTGGCGGGCAGCTTCAGCCCGCGCGGATCGATGATCGGTTATGTGCTGGCGCCAGGACCTGCCAATGTGCGTGCCGTGTTGGGCGAGCATGAGGTGGAGCTGGTGCGCCACCGGGTACGCGGTGTGGAGGTCCGTATGGCCGATGCACCCGCCGTCGTGCTGCCCGCCACCCTCGCGCGCCAGACACCAGACGCCAGCCGCACCCTGCCCAGCGCGGCCCTGGGCGACCGTTTTGGCGGCGGCGTGGCTGTGGACCCTGCCGACAAGCAGGGCCTGCGCACCACCGAGCCGGTCTACCTGCTGGACGTGGCGGTGGACGCCCCCTTGCCCGAGCGCATTGGCGGGCGTGTCTGGCTGAAGTTTGACCTGGGCCATGAGCCGCTAGGCCTGCAGTGGGCCCGGCGAGTGCGCCAGTTGCTGCTCAGGCATTTCAACCCGGTCGGGCAGGCTTGATGCGCTGCTCCGGCTGACGTTGTGCCCGACCGGAGACCGGCCCTGAATCCCTCCATAACTGAATCGCTGCAGCTGGCCAGGAACCCGGCCTTGATCCGGCCAGTGCCGGGCGTGGTCTGGGG
>JACMQX010000028.1 GCA_014376765.1 Ramlibacter sp.
CGCCATCTTCAAGAGCCTGGTCCAGCGGGCGCAGCAAACAGCAGACGCCTCAATTGGCGTGCCGTTCAACTTCTGCAACTGGGGTGTGTCATATGACGCGGTGCTGCTGTATGCAGACGTGCTGCGCCGCCTGGGCATGGATGGGCGTACGGATGTGGCGAAGGCGCGTGAGGCGATCAAGGAGGAGTTCATCAAGATCAAGGCCTTCAGCGGTGCACACCGGTATGCGTTCCGCGATACGGGGGATGCTTATATTGGCGCTACGGTGCTGGCTGCGGATGTGGATCGCAAGGTTTGGAAGTACATGGACAAATAAGGCTCGGCGCAGAGCTTGAAAGAAAAGCCCCTGTGAGCTGACAACTCACAGGGGCTTTTCACCTTTGGCGCAGTGGACGGGACTGTCGCAAAACAAGCCCCCTCCAAAGAGAAGACCTTTACGAAAACCACTGTAATTACACGATGTGATTCACGTTAGTTGATCTGCACCAACGCTACCCTGGCAAGCCTGTTCAATGCAACCAACTTGCCGTGCGGTGGACCAGTGGCTGCCCAATTGCCAGGTCAGGGCGTTTGTCGATGTCAACGCTTCGCTGGAGCACGGGCAGGTGGCAAGACATGATCATGGTGGGCTGGATGAGATGGGTCCGCGCCGAGCACTTTGTTGATCTGGACCATGTCGAGGCTGGCGAACACGGTGTTGTGCCGTTCGGTAAGCGGTCCGCCTCCTGGGATCACCTCGCCAGACACGTCATACCCGATAGCCTTGAACTTCCACGAGCCGAGAATGAAATTCAAGTTGCCGACATGGTGACCCATCGAATCCAACACCCGACAGGCACCAGCGTTGAGGCTGGCGATAGACAAGTACATCAATGCACGGGGCTAATCAAAATAAGACCCGGTTGGACAAAGTTCCCGGCACGTTGGCAAGGTTGGTGAGCGCAACATCAGAATGTTCGGCATCTATGTCAATTACCACATAGCCCACTTCCGCGCGGGTTTGCAAATACTGCGCGGCGATGTTGATGTGGAGGTCCGAGAAAACCCGGTTGATCTCCGACAGGACACCCGGGACGTTGCGATGCACGTGCAGAAGCCGGTGTTTTCCAGGGTGGGCGGGCAAGGCGACTTCAGGGAAGTTGACAGATGAGGTCGACGTGCCATTGTCACTGTACTTGACCAACTTCTCCGCCACTTCCGTGCCAATGTTCTCCTGTGCTTCCACCGTGGATCCACCGATGTGCGGTGTCAGGATCACGTTGTCGAGGCCACGCAACGGCGAATCGAAACGATCATCGTTGCTGCGCGGCTCGTCGGGGTACACATCGATGGCGGCACCCAGCAACTTCCTGCTTCGCACGGCGTCTGCCAAAGCATCAATATCGACGACGGTCCCGCGCGATGCGTTGATCAGAATAGCGCCGTGCTTCATCGCAGCAATCTGCGCCGGGCCCATCATCCATCGTGTGGCGTCGGTCTCAGGCACATGCAAGCTGACCACGTCTGCTTGGCCCAGCAAGTCGTCGAGATCGTGGACCCGGCTGGCGTTTCCTATGGGGAGCTTGCTAACGACGTCGAAGAAAATCACTTTCATACCTAAACCCTCAGCTAGCACTGAGAGTTGCGTACCGATTGCGCCGTAACCCACTATGCCAAGGGTCTTGCCACGTATCTCGAAGGCGTCTTGTGCCGACTTGAACCAACTACCTCGATGCGCCAAAGCGCTCTTTTCCGGGATGCCGCGCATCAGCAAAATGGCTTCCGCAAGCACCATTTCGGCCACCGAACGGGTGTTGGAGAACGGCGCGTTGAAAACCGCGATGCCAAGATCAAGCGCCGCGGCCAAATCAACCTGATTGGTGCCGATGCAGAAGCACCCTACCGCTGCTAGCCGATTGGCATGTGTCAGCACTTGTTTAGTCAATTGAGTTCGCGACCGGATACCCAAAAAATGCACGCCTGTAAGTCTGCTCTTGAGCTCTTCGCCGGACAAAGCGCCGGCCACACACTCGATCTGCGTGTAACCCGCTGCGCGAATCACGGCGACAGCAGAAGGATGAATGCCTTCGAGAAGCAAAAATTTGATTTTTTCCTTACTGATCGAAGTTTTGTTTTCGGTGTTTGTCATTTGAGGAGCAAGCAGTTGCATAGTGGTTCGAGTCGGTAAAGTAGGAGGAGGGCGAATTGGAGTCTGGGCTGAGCGACGTAAACCAACGCTAAAGAATGCCCACTGCTCGCGCCTGTTCGTCTGCATAGTAGGAACTGCGCACCATTGGCCCTGACGCCGCGTGCTTGAAGCCCATCTGGTAGGCAGCATCGGCGTACATCTTGAAGACATCGGGATGCACATAGCGCAGCACGGGCATGTGACCCCCGGAGGGCTGCAGATACTGGCCGATGGTCAGCATATCGACGCGGTGTTCCCGCAGCGCGCGCAGCACCTCCAGGATTTCGTCGTCGGTCTCGCCTAGCCCCACCATCAGGCCGGACTTGGTCGGGATGGCGGGGTGCCGCTCCTTGAAGCGCTGCAAGAGGTTCAGCGTGTTCTGGAAATCCGCTCCGGGCCGCGCTTCCTTGTACAGGCGCGGCACGGTCTCGATGTTGTGGTTCAGCACGTCCGGCGGCGCGGCGCCCAGGATGTCCAGCGCCAGGTCCAGCCGGCCGCCAAAGTCGGGCGTCAGGATCTCGATGATGGTGGTCGGCGCCAGCGCGCGTATGCGCTGGATGCACTGCACGAAATGGCCGGCGCCGCCGTCGCGCAAGTCGTCGCGGTCGACCGAGGTGATGACGACGTAGTTGAGTTTCATGAGCGCAATGGTCTGCGCCAGGCGCTCCGGCTCGTGCTGGTCCAGCGGGTCCGGCCGACCCGTGCTGACGTTGCAAAAGCGGCAGCGGCGCGTGCATTTGTCGCCCATGATCATGAAGGTCGCCGTGCCCTTGCTCCAGCACTCGCCGATGTTGGGGCAGGAGGCTTCCTCGCACACAGTGACCAGCTGGTGGTCGCGTACGATGTCCTTGGTCTCGCGAAAGCGGCCCGTGGGAATCGCCGCCCTGACGCGGATCCAGTCGGGCTTGGGCAGGCGGTCGCTGGGGTCGGCCAGTTCGCGCTTGGTCTTGAGGCTGCCGCGTTGCTGGTCCGGCCGAGGGTTGACCGCGGACGCCTGCGGTAACACCGACACGATATTTCTGAAGCGGATGGTCTCAACGGTCATGGTTCAGGGGTTCTGGTTGGCTGTGCCACGCACAAGGCGTTGAAACAGCGTTTGAAATAAGGGTTCGTCTGCGGGCGGCCATCAGGCGGCCGATGGCACGCCAGGCGCGGCCCGAGGGTAAAACGGCTGACGGCCCGCCGCGTGGTCCGTCGCATCGACGATGGCCGTGATTTCAGGCGCCACCCTTTTCACCATGACTTCAAAGCCCTGGCGCAGCGTGACCTGCGACGAGGCGCAGCCCTGGCAGCCGCCGCTCATGGTGATGAAAAGCCTGCCCTCCTGTACGTGCACCAGCGAAATCTTGCCGCCGTGGTTGGCAATGGAGCGGTTGACCTCCCGGTCCAGCAGTTCCTGAACGGCTATGCCCAGCTCGGCGTCTGACCTGGCTGGCGTGCCGCCGGGGGCTGCCGTCTCCAGGATTGCCGGCAGGCCGCTAAGCAGCTGCGCGCGGATAGCCGCGCCAACGGCCGCCTTAAGTCCGGTCCAGGCGGCGCCCGGCGCCTTGCCGATGGTCACCACGTTGCCGGCGATCAGCACGCTGGCCACGCCGCCCAGCGCAAACAGCCGCTCGCCCAGCGGCGAGCCGGCAGCCGCTTCCGGGCCGGCAAAAAACCAGGGCCCGCCCGGATGCAGGCTGCGATTTGACGTGAGATAGCTTTCATGGCCGAGAGTGTCGTCAGGGGACATGAAAGTTAGCGTGAACTTGCAGCTATCGGGATCGGCGAGCGAGGCCTCGGCGCGGATGCTGACCGGCTGATCCGCACGCGCCAAGCCAGGCGTCGGGGCGTCAGACATCTTCGGCGCCCTGCAGGGCTGCGCGCTCGCCCAGGTCGCGCAGGTCGTTGAAGGCATAGATCCCGCTGCTGTGGCCATCGCTCCAGTCGAACTGGATCGCGTAGTTGCCGATGCTGGTGATCCGGCGCGGGCTCACATCCACGCGCACCGTCTGGGGGTCGAGCAGCGGACGCCCGCTCATCTCCTCGACGCAAAGCGCGCAGCGGCAGGCCAGGCGCAGGTCGCGGACATCCAGGTCGTCGCGGTGGCCGTCCTGCCACAGCAGCGACAAGGTGCGCGGGTCGCGGCGCAACAGGCCGACCGGAATGTTGCGCGCGCCAGACGACTGCACGGCGGCTTCCATCCAGGCCGGGGCGCCCTCGTTGCTATCCCAGTTCCAGACAAAAGGCTTGAGCCCGGTCTCCGCCGTGTCGAGCTGCGCCACCAGCGCGCCGGCGATGGCGCCATACACGCGGGCACTGGCCGACTTAGGCTGGTCAACCACGATCGGGCAGCCCTCGTCACCGCAGGTCACGACCTCGGCATCCAGGGGCAGCGCGCCGAGGAAGGGCACGCCGAGCTCCTGGCTCATCTGCTCACCGCCGCCGTGCCGGAAGATATCCGTGGTCTCGCCGCAGTGCGGGCAGGTGAAGGTGCGCATGTTCTCGACGATGCCGAGAATCGGTACCTGCACCTTCTCGAACATGCGCAAGCCCCGGCGCGCGATCTTCAGGCTCACGGCCTGGGGCGTCGTCACGATTACCACGCCCGACAGCGGCAGGCTCTGCGCCAGCGTCAGCTGGGTGTCGCCGGTGCCGGGCGGCAGGTCCAGGATCAGGTAGTCCAGCTCGCCCCACTGCACGCCCGCGACGAACATCTTGAGGTACTTTCCCACCATCGGCCCGCGCAGCACGGCCGGCTGGTCGTCGCCGGTCAACATGCCCATGGACACGACCTTCAGGCCGTAGCGCTGCGCCGGGATCATGCGGCTGTCGGCCGTCATCTCGGGCGGCTCGCCGGTCGGGATGCCCAGCATGCCGGGGATGCTGGGGCCCAGGATGTCGGCGTCCACCAGCCCGACGCGCGCCCCACGCTGCGCCAGCGCCAGCGCCAGATTGACGCTCACCGTAGATTTGCCGACGCCGCCCTTGCCGCTGCCGACCGCGATGAGGTGACGGATGCCCGGCAGTTTCCCAAGGCCAGCGACCGGCTGGGCTAAAGGGCCTGGCGCGGGCTGCTGTGCAGTGTCAGTGGTTTGCATGGCGGTGTTTCTTGCCTTGTAAGTTCAGGGATGAAGGGCGGTCATGGCATGCAGTGACGTGTAGCGGGCTGCCAGCCAGTCGGGGCAGCAGGCTAGACCGCCACCACGGCGAGGTCCGGCTCGATCGTGCGCACCAGGTTCTCGATGGCGGCTAGCGTGCCGGAGATCGAGCTCGGGCAGCTGCCGCAGGCGCCCTGGTAGTGGATGCTGAGGTAGTTGCCGGACAGGCCGACCACATGCAGGTCGCCGCCATCGGCCTGCAGCGAGGGCCGGATGCGCTGGTCCAGCAGGTCGCTGATCACGTCGAGCCGCGCCTGGTCTTCCTCGCTCATGTCGTCGATGGCCGCGCGCGCGGCAAACACGGCGGCGGCCGACTGTGCGGCAGCGGCCGGTGCGGCGCGCAGCGGCACGGCAATCAGCCGCACCAGTTCGGGCCAGTCGGCGCCGCCGTCCTGCGTCACGGTCAGCCAGCGGTCAACGTAAAAGACGTTGCTGACATGGGCAATGGCGAACAGAGCCGACGCCAGCGCGTCGCCTTGGGCCTGCTCTGCGCTCTCGTAGGAATGCGAAACCCCCCAAGTCAGCGGCTCGTGCAGCGTGAACTTGACCGCATTCGGGTTCGGGGTGTCGTCGATTTCGGCAATTTTCGGCATTCAAGCCTCCTGAAAAAAGGGTGCCTGGCGCGGGTCGCGCGGGCGCGATGGCAAGTTCAGGTCGCCCCTGGCGGGTTGACCAGCGCCTGCAACTCGCCCAGATCGTAGAGCTCGCGCACGATGTCGGCGCCGCCCACCAGTTCGCCGTTGACGTAGAGCTGCGGAATGGTGGGCCAGTTGGCATAGGCCTTGATGCCGGCCCGGATTTCAGTGTCGGCCAGCACGTCGACGGCGGCAAAGTCCCGCAGGCCGCAGGCCTGGAGCATTTGCACCGTGGCGCTTGAAAAGCCGCACTGCGGGAACTGCGGCGTTCCCTTCATGTAAAGCACCACCGAGTTGGCGTGGACTTGCGCGTAAATTTTTTCCTGAATGTTCATGGGGTGTCCAAAGTTATAAAGGGGTCGATTTCGCCCAGGCCTCGGGCGTGAAGGTTTGCAGCGACAGCGCGTGAATTTCCGAGCGCATGCGGTCGCCCAGCGCCTGGTAGACCTGCTGGTGCTGCTGCACCCGGGTTTTTCCGGCAAACAGCGGGCTCACGACCACCGCCTCGAAGTGCTGGCCGTCATCGCCGAGTACCTTGGCGTAGTCGCAGGCCAGGCCGTTCAAGATGTAGTTTTTCAGTTCATGGGCAGTCAGCATGGGGTCCTCAATGGGGGTCGGCAGTGATCAACAACATCACGCTTCGGTGCTGGCCGTGCCCTGCGAATTGAAGGCGGCCTGCAGCGTGTGCCACGGCAAAATTGCGCACTTGACGCGCGTGGGCAGGTCGCGCACGCCGGCAAACACCGCCAGCCGCCCGATCTGGTTGGGCTGGCTCAGGTCGAGCTTGCCGGTGGCCATGGCCAGGAACTCCTGGCTCAGGGCCTGGGCCTGCTCGCGCGTCTTGCCCTTCACGGCCGCCGTCATCATCGAGGCCGACGCCTTGCAGATGGCGCACGACTCGCCGTGGAACGCGATCTGGTCGACGGTGTCGCCTTCCAGGTGCAGCGCCACGCTGAGGTGGTCGCCGCACAGCGGGTTGTGGCCCTCGGCATGGTGGCTCGGGTGTTCCAGCATGCCGTAGTTGCGCGGCTTTTTGTTGTGGTCCAGGATGACTTCCTGGTAAAGGGACTTGTAGTCGGCCATCACGCAAACACCTTTTGCACGTTGCGGATGCCGGCCACCAGCGCATCGACTTCCGCCATGCTGTTGTAGAACGCAAACGAGGCGCGCGTGACGGCGGGAACCTTGAAGCGCGCCATCACCGGCTGCGCGCAATGGTGGCCGGTGCGCACCGCAATACCGTCCTGGTTCAGCAGCGTGCCCACATCGTGCGGGTGGATGCCGTCCAGCGTGAAGGACAGCACCGCCGCCTTGTGGGTGGCCGTGCCGATGAGGCGCAGGCCGGGCAGCGCGCTGAGCTGGCCGGTGGCGTACTGCAGCAGCGCGTGCTCGTGGCGGGCGATGGTCTCCATCCCGATGGCCGACAGGTAGTCGACCGGCGCGACCAGCCCAACGGCGGCGGCAATCGGAGGCGTGCCG
>JACMQX010000222.1 GCA_014376765.1 Ramlibacter sp.
AGGCCCAGCTGGAACAGGCGCAGGCCCAGCAGTCGTCGCAGGGCAACCAGGCAAAGTACACCTCACTGGTGGCGGATGTGTCGGGCGTGGTGACCGCCATTGAAGCCGAGCCAGGCCAGGTGGTTGCTGCAGGAACGCCGGTGGTCCGCATTGCGCAGGATGGGCCGCGTGACGCGGTGTTCTCTGTGCCGGAAGACAAGGTCGCGGCGATCAAAACAGGCTCCGACGTGACGGTGCGAGTTTGGGCCGAGGGCCGCACCATCAACGGCAAGGTGCGTGAAGTTTCCGCGAGCGCCGACCCGCAAACCCGCACCTACCAGGTGAAGGTCGCGCTGCCTGTAAACGAAGCGCCGCCACTCGGTGCCACGGTGTACGTGTCGCCGCAGTCCCTTGGCCATGCCGGCGCGCAGGTCATCAAACTGCCGACCAGCGCGCTGAAACAGGACGGCCGCGACAGTGCCGTCTGGGTGCTGGATAAAACCACCATGACGGTGAGGTCCCAGCCCGTGCAGATTGCAACAGCCGATGGCAACGAAGCCGTGATTGCGGGCGGGCTTGCACCCGGCATGCTGGTGGTGTCGGCCGGCGTGCATGTGCTGTCGCCAGGGCAGAAGGTGACGATTTACCAGTCGCCGACGGGCAGATCAGCAGCCGCCAACGCGAAGTGAGCCGGCCATGACGCAAATTCAACCCAGCGAGCGGTTCAACCTCTCCAGGTGGGCGCTGGACCACCCGGCCCTGACTCGTTATTTGCTTGTCGTCCTGATAATCCTGGGCTTTGCCGCCTACTTCCAGCTGGGCCAGGACGAAGACCCGCCTTTCACCTTCCGCGCCATGGTCGTGCGCACCTACTGGCCCGGCGCCACGGCGCAGCAGGTGGCCGAGCAGGTGACCGACAAGCTGGAGCGCACGCTGCAGGAAGTGCCCTACGCGGACAAGATCCGCAGCTATTCCAAACCGGGTGAGTCGCAGATCATTTTCCAGATCAAGGACTCGTCCAGGGCAGCGGAGGTGGCCACCGTCTGGTACACCGTCCGCAAGAAAATCGGCGATATGCGGGGCACGCTGCCCGGTGGTGTGCAAGGGCCCTTTTTCAATGACGATTTCGGCGACGTGTATGGCGTGATCTATGCCTTGCAGTCCGATGGTTTCAGCTACGCCGAACTCAAGGTGTTTGCAGACGATGTGCGCCAGAAGCTGCTGCGCGTGCCCGATGTGGCCAAGGTCGAGCAGTTCGGCATCCAGGACGAAAAGGTCTTCATCGAGATTTCGCAAAAGCGCCTGGCGCAGCTGGGGCTGGACTTCAACCAGGTGCTGGCGCAGCTGGGCCAGCAAAACGCGGTTGAAAGCGCAGGCGCCGTCCAGACGCCGCTGGATGTGGTGCAGGTGCGCGTGGCCGGGCAGTTCGAGGCTATTGAGCAGCTCAAAGCCATGCCCATCCGCGGCACGGGCTATGGCACGGGCACCAGCGCCGCCAGCAGCCAGCTGAGGCTGGGCGACATTGCCGAGATCAAGCGCGGCTATGTGGACCCGCCTGCCGTCAAGGTCCGCCACCAGGGCCGGGAAGTGATCGCGCTCGGTGTGTCCATGACCAAGGGCGGCGACATCATCCGCCTGGGTAAATCGCTCAAGACCACGTTTGACAAGATCAGTCTGACGCTGCCTGCGGGTGTGAGCCTGGTGCAGGTGCAGGACCAGCCCAAGTCGGTTGCCACCTCTGTGGGCGAGTTCGTGCGTGTGCTGGTGGAGGCGGTGGTGATCGTGCTGGCGGTGAGCTTCATCGCGCTGGGCTTTCACCGGCGCCCGGGCGAGCATCCGCTCTGGCGGCGTTACTACATCGACATGCGGCCGGGGCTGGTGGTGGGCATCACCATCCCGTTGGTGCTGGCCGTGACCTTCCTGGCCATGTGGTACTGGAACATTGGCCTGCACAAAATATCGCTGGGCTCGCTGATCATTGCGTTGGGCCTGCTGGTGGACGACGCCATCATTGCGGTGGAGATGATGGTGCGCAAGATGGAAGAGGGCTACGACAAGGTGCGCGCCGCGACTTTTGCGTATGAGATCACCGCCATGCCGATGCTCACTGGCACGCTGATCACGGCAGCAGGTTTTTTGCCGATCGGCATTGCCAAGTCGGTCACCGGTGAGTACACCTTTGCCATCTTTGCCGTGACGGTGATTGCGCTGGTTCTGAGCTGGCTGGTCTCGGTTTACTTCGTGCCTTATCTGGGCACCTTGCTTTTGAAAGCGCCACCGCATGTGCAGCCGATTGGCGAGCAGGAAGCCGGGCCTCACGAGCTGTTCGACTCGGCCTTCTACAACCTGTTCCGCAAGATGGTGAACTGGTGCGTGGCCCACCGCTGGATCACCATCGGCGCGACGGTGTTGACCTTTGCGCTGGGTATTGTCGGCATGGGCAAGGTGCAGCAGCAGTTCTTCCCGGATTCGAGCCGGCCCGAGATCATTGTGGACATCTGGTTCCCGGAGGGCACCTCGTTTGCCGCCAATGAGCTGACCGCCAAACGCGCGGAAGAACGCTTCATGAAGGAGGAGGGCGTCAACTCCGTCAGCACCTGGGTGGGCTCGGGCGTGCCGCGTTTTTATCTGCCGCTGGACCAGGTCTTTCCGCAGACCAATGTGTCGCAGTTCATCATCGTTCCCAAGGACCTGAAGGTGCGGGAGTCGCTGCGCATCAAGCTGCCGGCCTTGCTGGCCACCGAGTTTCCCGAAGTGCGTGGCCGCGTGAAGCTGCTGCCCAACGGGCCGCCTGTGCCCTACCCGGTGCAGTTCCGCGTGGTCGGAATCGACCCGCTGGTGCTGCGCGAGCGGGCTGATGAAGTCAAGGCCGTCCTGCGTGAGAGCACCAACACCCGTGGCGTGAATGACAACTGGAACGAGTCGGTCAAAATCTTGCGCCTGGAGGTGGACCAGTCCAAGGCGCGCGCACTCGGCGTGACCAGCCAGTCGATCGCGCAGGCGTCCAGGACCATCCTGTCGGGCAGCACCGTGGGGCAGTTCCGCGAGGGGGACAAGTCGATCGACATCGTGCTGCGCCAGCCGCTTGAAGAGCGCAATGCCATCACCGACATCGGCAATGCCTATTTGCCAACGGCATCGGGCCGCTGGATTCCGCTCACGCAGATTGCCAAGCCGGTGTTCAGCTGGGAGCCGGGCGTGATGTGGCGCGAGAACCGCGCCTACGCCATCACCGTGCAAAGCGACATCGTCGAAGGCCTGCAAGGCGCCACGGTGACGGCCGAATTGCAGCCCAAGCTGAAGGCGCTGGAGGAAAAATGGCAGGCGGGTGGCTTCAACGGCTACCGCATTGAAGTCGCGGGGGCGGTGGAGGAAAGCTCCAAGGGCTCGGCCTCCATCGCGGCGGGGATTCCGATCATGCTGTTCCTGACCTTCACGCTCTTGATGCTGCAACTGCAAAGCTTCAGCCGGGCGATACTGGTGTTCCTCACCGGGCCGCTGGGGATTGCCGGTGTGGCGGGCGCCTTGCTGCTGCTGGGCCGGCCGTTTGGTTTTGTTGCGTTGCTGGGCGTTATTGCGCTCATGGGCATGATCCAGCGTAACTCGGTGATTCTGATCGACCAGATCGAGCAGGACCGCGCGCGCGGCGTGCCGGCCTGGGACGCGATTGTGGAGTCGGCTGTGCGGCGGCTGCGGCCGATCGTGCTGACGGCTGCAGCGGCCGTGCTGGCGATGATCCCGTTGTCGCGCTCGGTGTTCTGGGGGCCGATGGCGGTGGCGATCATGGGCGGGTTGATTGTGGCGACAGTGCTGACACTCCTGGCGCTACCCGCAATGTATGCAGCATGGTTCAGGGTAAGGCGCGACGAGCCTGCTGCAAGCACGCGCTAAAATACGCGCTGACCGATTTCACACGGGCAGTCTTTCAAAGACGGCCCGTTTTCATTTAGACCCGCGCGGGTGGCGAAATTGGTAGACGCACCAGGTTTAGGTCCTGACGGTAGCAATACTGTGCGGGTTCGAGTCCCGCCCCGCGCACCAC
>JACMQX010000223.1 GCA_014376765.1 Ramlibacter sp.
CCCCCCGCAACCCCTGGGTGCTTGCCCAGCGCGCACACAAGATGAACCCCTCGGTGATCCGCGAGATCCTCAAGGTCACCGAGCGCCCCGGCATCATCAGCTTTGCCGGCGGCCTGCCGTCGCCCCGGACCTTCCCGGTCGCGGAATTTGCCCAGGCCTGCGACAAGGTGTTGCGCGAAGATGCCGACGCCGCCTTGCAGTACGCCGCCAGTGAAGGCTTTGCCGCGTTGCGCGAGATGGTTGCGGCCAACCTGCCCTGGAAAGTGGATCCGGCTCAGGTGCTCATCACCACCGGTTCGCAGCAGGGGCTGGACCTGATCGCCAAGGTGCTGATCGACGCGGGCAGCCGCATCCTGGTTGAAACCCCCACCTACCTGGGCGCGCTGCAGGCCTTCAGCCCCATGGAGCCCGAGGTCGTCGCCGTGGCCAGCGACAGCGAAGGCGTGGACATCGCCGACCTCCAGCGCAAGGCCGCTGGCGCCCGCTTCCTGTATGTGTTGCCCAACTTCCAGAACCCCACCGGCCGCACCATGAGCGAGGCCCGCCGCGTCGCCCTGAGCGAAGCGGCTACACAAGCCGGCCTGCCCATCATTGAAGACAACCCCTATGGCGACCTGTGGTTTGACGCCCCGCCGCCCGCGCCGCTCACCGCGCGCAACCCGGAGGGCTGCATCTACCTGGGCTCCTTCTCCAAAGTGCTGGCCCCGGGCCTGCGTCTGGGCTTTGTCGTCGCGCCGCCTGCGCTCTACCCCAAGCTGCTGCAAGCCAAGCAAGCTGCCGACCTGCACAGCCCCAGCTTCAACCAGCGCATGGTGGTGGAGGTGATGAAGGACGGCTTTCTCGGCCGCCACGTGCCCACGATCCGCGCGCTCTACAAAGCGCAACGCGACGCCATGCTGGCCGCCATGAAACGCGAGATGCCCGCTGGCGTGGAATGGAACACGCCCGACGGCGGCATGTTCCTCTGGGCCCGCCTGCCGCAAGGCTGCAACGCGGTGGACCTGTTGCCGCAGGCGGTAGACAAGGGGGTGGCCTTCGTACCCGGCGCGGCTTTTTATGCCGACGACGCTGACCCGCGCACCCTGCGCCTGTCGTTCGTCACGGCCAGCGTGGACCAGATAAACACCGGCATGGCGGTGCTGGGCGCGGCCATCCGCGAATACCAGCGCGGCCTCCAGCGCGACCTGGCCCCGGCCACGGCGAAAGGCTGACGCGATGCTGCATCTCTGGGGGCGCCTGAGCTCCATCAATGTGCGAAAGGTGGTGTGGGCCGCGCAGGAACTGGGCCTTGAATTCCAGCGTACCGAAGCCGGGAGCCAGTACGGCGTGGTCCTGACGCCCGAGTACATGACGCATAACCCCAACTCCCTGGTCCCGCTGCTGGAGGACGATGGCTTCACGCTTTGGGAATCCAACGTGATCGTGCGCTACCTGTGCGCCAAACACGCCGACGGCAAGCTCTACCCGGGCACGCTGAACGGCCGCTTTGACGCCGAGCGCTGGATGGACTGGCAGCAGACCACCCTCAACCCGGCCGGCCGCGAAGCCTTCGTCCAGCTCATCCGCCGGCCTGGTAACGAGGCCGACATGGCCAAAGTCGCGCAGTCGATCGCCGCGACGGAGCCCCTGCTCGACCTGCTGGACCGCCACCTGGAAGGCCGCGACTACATGCTGGGCAGCGAATTCACCATGGCCGACATTCCCGTCGCCTGCGAAATGCACCGCTGGTTCGGCCTGCCGCGTGACCGCCAGTCCCGCGCCAACCTGGACCGCTGGTACCAACAGATCCTTTCTCGCTCCACCACGCGCGGCGTGCTGGACCTGGCTCTTTCGTAACCCCTTTTGGCCCCCGGGCACAGCCTCATGCAACAGCGCAAGTTCAAGCAAGTCGACGTCTTCACCGCCACGCCCTACCTCGGCAATCCACTGGCTGTGGTGCTTGACGGAGCCGGCCTGTCCACGCAGGAGATGCAGCACTTCACCAACTGGACCAACCTGTCGGAGGCCACGTTCCTGCTGCCGCCCACGCGGGATGACGCCGACTACCAGGTGCGCATCTTCTGCCCCGGCCGCGAGCTGCCTTTCGCGGGCCACCCCACCCTGGGCAGCTGCCATGCCTGGCTGGAAGCAGGCGGGCAACCCAAGGGCGAGTACGTGATGCAGGAATGCGGCATTGGCCTGGTCAAGCTCCGGCGTGACGGGCAGCGCCTGGCCTTTGCCGCGCCGCCGCTGATCAAAAGCGGCCCTCTCCCGGAGGACGACGTCGCATTGATCGCCCGCGGCCTGGGGATCGAGCGGAAAGACATCATCCAGCACGCCTGGTGCGACAACGGCCCCAACTGGCGCGGCGTGATGCTGGCCTCGGCGGCGCAGGTCCTTGCGCTCAAGCCTGACGCAGCCATCCTCGCCGGCTTGGACATTGGCGTGGTCGGCCCCCGCGGCAAAGTCGGCGTTGTCGGAGAAAAAGACGCAGCTGACGACTGCGCATTTGAAGTACGTGCCTTCTTCCCCGGCAACGGCGCCATGACCGAAGACCCGGTGACGGGCAGCCTGAACGCGGCGCTGGCGCAGTGGCTCATCGGCGCCGGCCTGGCGCCGCCTGAATACATCGCCAGCCAGGGCACGGCGCTCGGCCGCGCCGGCCGCGTCCATGTGCAGCAGCAGGGCCAGGATATCTGGATCGGCGGCGCATCGGTCACCTGTGTGGATGGCAGCGTGAGCCTCTAGTTGAAGGGATGCTGATGAATTGCCGCATTGACCACCTCGTCGTCATCGCTGCCAGCCTCACCGAGGGCGTGGCCTGGTGCGAGGCCACCCTGGGCGTCACGCCTGCGCCTGGAGGTGAGCACCCGCTCATGGGCACGCACAACCGGTTGCTGCGCATTGCCACGGTCAACTTCCCGCGCGCCTACCTCGAAATCATCGCCATCAACCCCGCGCGGCCTGAGCCGCAACCGGCCCGCGCCGGGCGCTGGTTCGACATGGACAACGCGGCCTTGCAAGCACGCGTGGCCAAGGACGGCCCCTATTTGGCACACTACGTAGCCAACGTGCCCGACGTCTCAGCCGCCTGCGAAGCGCTGGGCGCGTTGGGGCTGGACCGGGGCCCGGCACTCAAGGCCTCGCGCATGACGGCACGCGGCCTGCTCGAATGGCAGATCACGGTACGTGATGATGGCCAGCGGCTTTTTGACGGCGCGCTGCCCACCCTGATCGAATGGGGCGACATGCACCCCATCGCCGGCCTGCCGGATTCTGGCCTGACATTGCACGCTATGGCCGTTCGCCATCCGCGCGCGGCGGAGCTGTCTGCAGCCTACCAGGCCATAAGGCTTGAAGATGTCGGTGTTGCAGAAGGCTCCGCCAATCTGATCGCCACCCTGCGCACACCGCGCGGCGTGGTCACGCTGGAATCCAGAGGTCTTTGATCATGTTCACCCGCGAAGAAGTTGAGGCCGCGCAGCGCACCGTCTATGCCGCCATGCCGCCCACACCGCAGTACCACTGGCCGCTGCTGGAGCAGCGCCTGGGCATGAAGGTCTCGGTCAAACATGAGAACCACACGCCGGCTGGCGCCTTCAAGGTGCGCGGCGGCCTGACCTACTTTGAACACCTGGTCCGCCGCCTGCCAACAGTACGCGGCGTGATCAGCGCCACGCGCGGCAACCATGGCCAGTCGGTCGGCTTTGCGGCGCGCAAATACGGCATCGCGGCGACCATCGTTGTGCCGCACGGCAACTCGCTGGAAAAGAACGCAGCCATGCGGGCACTTGGCGCCACCCTGATTGAACACGGTGATGAATTCCAGGCCGCCCGCGAACAGGCCATGGCGCTGGCAGAAGAACGTGGTCTGCACATGGTCCCCTCCTTCCACCGCGACCTGATCCGGGGCGTGATGACTTACTGGGTCGAGTTCTTCCAGAGCTTTGCTCCCGGTGAGCTGCCCGAGGTCGTATTCGTCCCCATCGGCCAGGGCTCCGGCTTTTGCGCTGCGGCGGCAGCGCGCACTTACACCGGCGCAACCTGCAAGCTGGTTGGCGTGGTGTCGGCCCACGCCACGGCGTACCTGGACTCCTTCAAATCAGGCGAGGCGCAGGAGTCGCCCGTCACCACCGTGCTGGCGGATGGCATGGCCTGCCGCGTGCCTGATGCGGAGTCCCTTGAGATCGTCTTGAGCGAGGCGGACGACGTCATCGCCGTGACGGACACCGAAGTGGCCGAAGCCATGCGAGTGCTGTTTGCCGACACCCACAACGTAGCCGAAGGCGCAGGCGCCGCGTCGCTGGCTGCAGCCATGCAACAGCGAGAGCGCTGGCTGGGCCGGCGAGTGGGCACCACGCTGTGCGGCGGGAATGTGGACAGTGATGTGTTTGCGCGGGTGCTGTCGGGCGCCAGCCGCTAACAAGCGTTGCACGTCACGTCACCACTAACGTAGCAGCTTGGCGGTGGTGGGTGCCCGCCGCAGTGAGGTAAAGGGGGAGCGCGAAGCGCGGAGGACACGAACGAAGGCGGGCACCCGCCACCGCCAAGCTGCGGGCCGGAGAGAAAACTTCCAAAAACAGACAGGGCAGCAGACAACAAGCACCCCAGGTCCCGCCCGCGACGCGACGTCGCCCCCGGGACTTCAAACACCGCTGCGCGTCGCCAGAATTAGCCACATGGGAACCCTTTATCTTGTGCGCCACGGCCAGGCCTCGTTTGGCGCCGATGACTACGACATGCTCAGCGACCTGGGCCACCGGCAGAGCGTGCGGCTGGGCGAGTACTTTGCGCACAAGGGCTTGAAGTTCGACGCGGTGCTGACCGGCACCCTGCGCCGCCAGGCAGAAACCTGGGCGGGTATTGCCAAAGGCCTGCAGTCGCCGCCTGAAGCACTGGCCTGGCCGGGACTCAATGAATACGACAGCGAGGCCGTGATTGGCGCCATCCACCCGCACGAACTTGAAAAGCCGGACTCACCCGAGATGTACCGGCACCACTTCCGCCTGCTGCGCGACGGCCTGGCCCAGTGGATGGCCGGCGTGGTCACACCCAAAGGCATGCCGGCCTACACCGAGTTTGTCAAAGGCATCACCAGCGCGCTGGACCATGTTCGCGCCCAACACCATGGCAAGAATGTACTGATCGTCTCAAGCGGCGGGCCGATCTCGACAGCTGTGGGCCACGTGCTGGGCACCAGCCCCGAAACCACCATCGAGCTGAACCTGCGCATCCGCAACAGCTCGGTCACCGAATTTGCGTTCACGCCCAAGCGGCACATGCTGGTGACGTACAACACCTTGCCGCACTTGGACAACGAGAACTACAAGGACTGGATCACCTACGCCTGAGCTGGTCTGATCAGTAGGTTTTGTAGGGCAGGAACTTGCCTGACAGCACGACGTTGACGCGGTCGCCCTTGGGGTCCGGCTCGCGCACGATGTCCATCTTGAAGTCGATCGCGCTCATGATGCCGTCGCCAAACTCCTCGTGGATCAGCTCCTTGATCGTCGTGCCGTACACGCTGACGATTTCATACCAGCGGTAGATCAACGGATCGGTTGGCACGGGCGTGGGCAGTGAACCCTTGTAGGGCACGACCTGCAGCCACTTCTGCTCTTCGGCCGTCAGGCCAAAGATCTTGCCGATCACCTTGGCCTGCGCCGCATCCAGCGTCATTTGCCCGAGGCACGCGGCCGTGACCCATTCCTTGCTGAGGCCGACCTTCTTCGCGACCGACTCCCAGGTGATGCCCTTGCTCACCTTGGCGGTGATGATTTTTTCGGTGATGTCGTTGCGGTTCATGTCTTCTGCTCCTGTTTTTGAAAGTTTGCTGGGGTGGATCAAGGCGTGGGTTCAATGCGCGCCGCCGGGTTTCGCGCGCGCAATCAGAAAATCAACAATGTGGTTGCGCAGCTCGTAATAGCCCGGCAGGTGGTGCAGCCCGGCGCGCGTGCGGTCACGCGGCAGCGTGTTGGTGACCGACTCGCCGATGCCGCCGGTTACATAACCGGCGCCCGTCTCGGCGCCGTTGGTCATCAGCAAAATGCGGTCGGCCAGCAAAATGGCTTCGTCCACATCGTGGGTGATCATGAACACCGTCTGGTGCGTGTCGCGCACGATGTTCATCAGCTCTTCCTGGATGGTGCCGCGGGTGAGCGCGTCCAGCGCGCCGAAGGGCTCGTCGAGCAAGAGCATCTTGGGGCTGATAGCAAAAGCCCGGGCAATGCCCACGCGCTGCTTCATGCCGCCCGACAGCTGCGCGGGCTTCTTGTCGATGGCGGCCGACAAGCCCACCATGGCCACATAACGTTCCACATGCGCGTTGACCTGCGGCGCCTTCCAGTCCGGCCACCTCGAAGACACGGCAAAGGCGATATTCCTGCGCACGCTGAGCCAAGGCATCAGCGCATGGCTCTGAAACACCACGCCGCGCTCCAGGCTTGGGCCCGCCACCTCGCGCCCATCCATGAACACGTTGCCGGTGCTCGCGGTATCCAGCCCCGCCAGCACATTGAGGATGGTCGTCTTGCCGCAACCCGAATGGCCGATGATGCAGACGAACTCGCCCTTGTCCAGGGTGAACGACACATCGGCAAACACCGGCTTGCCGGGCGTGAAGGTTTTGGAAAGGCCTTCAATCCTGAGGAAATTCTTCATTGTTCTTTCCTTGATGGCAGGCCCTGCTGCATCGGCGCGGTGCTCACTCCACATACGTCACCATCTTCTGGAACTGCCCGAACACCATGTCCAGCAGCATGCCCACGATGCCGATCACGCCAATCGCAAAAATCACGTTGGTGAGCGACAGGTTGTTCCACTCATTCCAGACAAAGTAGCCGATGCCCGTGCCCCCCACCAGCATCTCGGCCGCGACGATCACCAGCCAGGCAATGCCCATGGAGATGCGCATGCCGGTGAGGATGGTCGGCGCCGCAGCCGGCAGGATCACAAGGAAGGCCTTGCGCAGCGGGCTGACCTCCAGCGTGGCCGCCACGTTCAACCATTCGCGCTTGACGGCCGAGACACCAAAGGCGGTGTTGATCAGCATCGGCCACACTGAGCAGATGAAGATCACGAAGATCCCGCTGATGGACGAGTCCTTGATGGTGTAGAGCGCCAGCGGCATCCACGCCAGCGGGCTGATGGGCTTCAGAATCTGGATGAAGGGATCAAACGCCCGCCGCAGCAAGGGCGACATGCCGATCACAAACCCCAGCGGCACCGCCACCAGCGCGGCCAGCAAAAAGCCCAGCCCCACGCGCGCCAGTGAAAAGCCCAGCTGGATGAGCACGCCCTTGTCGTTCGGGCCGTTGTCATAGACCGGGTTCGTCACATGCTTCCAGATCGTCGCGCCCATCTGCCCCAGCGTGGGAAAGCCGGTGGTCTTGGTGCTGCCCGGGTCCTTGCCCATCATCTTGTTGTACTCGGCCTGCTCGGCCGTCAGCGCTGCTGCGGCCGGCGAGCCGCTCGCAGCCGGCTGCGTGGCCGCAAACCAGATGCCCAGAAAAGACAGGAAGATGACGAGCGAGACAACGCCCGCCTTGAACTTGAGCGACTTCATGCGCGGCTTGCCGTCAGGCCATTTTGTTGATGGCAAAACTCTTCACATACTCTTCGGGCTTGGCCGGGTCGAACTCCTTGCCCATCACCTTGAACTTCTTGTACGCACCCTCTGGCGGCTTGAAGCCGACCTGCTGCATCGCCTTCTTGGCGTCGGTCAGCAGGAACACCTTTTCTGCGATCTGCCTGTAGTTGACGTCACCCTTGACATAGCCCCAGCGCTTCATCTGCGTGAGCATCCACACCGCCATGCTCTGCCATGGCACCGGGTCGAAGTTGGCGCGGTCGGGCACGTTCTTGATGTTGCCCAGGCCGTCAGCAAACTTGCCGGTGAGCACCTGCTGCAGCACCGCTTCAGGCTGGTTCAGGTACTGCGTGGGCGCGATCACCCTGGCGATCAGCTCGCGGTCCTTCGCCTGGCTGGCCATGAAGCTGGCCGTCAGCACGGCGCGGTAGAGCGCTGCAAAGGTGTTGGGGTTCTGCTTGATGAACTCATCGCTCACGCCAAAGGCGCAGCACGGGTGGCCGTCCCAGATCTCCTTGGACAGGATGTGGATGAAGCCCACCTCGTCGTACACGGCGCGCTGGTTGAACGGGTCCGGGCCGAGGAAGCCGTCGATGTTGCCGGCGCGCAGGTTGGCCACCATCTCGGGCGGCGGCGTCACGCGGATCTGCACGTCGGTGTCGGGGTTCACGCCGTTCTCGGCCAGGTAGTAGCGCAGCAGGAAGTTGTGCATGCTGTACTCAAACGGCACG
>JACMQX010000029.1 GCA_014376765.1 Ramlibacter sp.
ATCACCGACTGGAAGAACGCCCGCCTGGTGCCGTTGTCAGATGGCGAGTTCCACCTGGACGACTACGTCAATTACGTGGAGGAGTTCATCCGCCACGTGCAGGGCGCCTATGGCAACTGCCACGTGATCAGCGTCTGCCAGCCCACCGTGCCGGTGCTGGCTGCCGTCTCGCTGATGGCCAGCCGCGGCGAGAAGACGCCCCTGTCGATGACCATGATGGGCGGCCCGATTGATGCGCGCCTGTCGCCCACGGCCGTCAACAACCTGGCGATGAACAAGGGCTACGAATGGTTTGAGAACAACGTGATCTACCGCGTGCCGGCGAACTTCCCCGGCGCAGGCCGCCGCGTCTACCCGGGCTTTTTGCAGCACACCGGTTTTGTCGCGATGAACCCGGACCGCCACGCCACCAGCCACTTTGACTACTTCAAGGACCTGATCAAGGGCGACGACGCGAGCATCGAGGCCCACCGCAAGTTCTACGACGAATACAACGCCGTGCTGGACATGGACGCTGACTACTACCTGGACACCATCCGCACCGTGTTCCAGGACTATGCCTTGGTCAACGGCACCTGGGACGTGAGGAACCTGCAAGGCAAGCCTGAGCGCGTCAGGCCGCAGGACATCACCACCACGGCCCTGCTCACCGTTGAAGGCGAGCTGGATGACATTTCCGGCTCCGGCCAGACGGAAGCGGCGCACGGCCTGTGCAGTGGCGTTCCCAGGAACGAGCACATGCACCTGGAAGCCAAGGGTGCAGGCCACTACGGTATTTTCAGCGGCCGCCGCTGGCGCGATGTCGTGTACCCGGTGGTGAAGGCTTTCATTGCCGGACACAATGCGCAGCCCGAGTCGCAGCCCAGGCTGGTAGCGCCAGCGCCCAAGCCCGCTGTGAAGAGCGTTGCGGTGAAGAAGGCTGCTGCGAAAAAGGTGGCAGTGAAGGCAGTAGTTGCCAAGGCGCCTGCAGCCAAAGCGGCCGCCGCCCCCAGCGCTGCCGCGAAAAAAGCTGCCCGCAAGAGGTAGTCTGGACCGTCTGCCCTCTGGCATGACCCTCGCTGACCGCATCAACGACGCGCTGCCCCAAACGCAGTGCACACGCTGCGGCTACCCCGACTGCAAAGCCTACGCGCAGGCCATCAGCGGCGGTGAGGCGGACATCAACCAGTGCCCGCCCGGCGGTGCAGAAGGCATTGCCCGGCTGGCGCTTGTCACCGGCCGAGCCGTGCTGCCGCTCAACCCCGCCAACGGCGTGGAGGGCCCGCGGCTGATGGCAGTGATTGATGAAGCCTGGTGCATAGGCTGCACGCTTTGCCTGAAGGCCTGCCCTACTGACGCAATTCTGGGCAGCAACAAGTTCATGCACACGGTGATCGAGCCCTACTGCACGGGCTGCGAGTTGTGCGTGCCGGTCTGCCCGGTGGACTGCATCAGCCTGGAAAACGAAACCGGCGAGCGCACAGGCTGGGCGGCGTGGTCCGCAAGCCAGGCCTCGCAGGCGCGCGAGCGCTACGAATTCCACACCCTGCGCGAGGTCCGCGATGGCGGGGACAACGACCTGCGGCTCGAAGCCAAAGCCCTGGACAAGCTCGCCGACCTGCCGACCCACACGCACGACGCGCAAGGCGATGAACTCGCCCGCAAGAAAGCGGTGATCGAGGCAGCGCTGGCAAAAGCACGGCAACGCGCGAAGCCTTAGCGCGCAGCCGGGGCGCTCCCTTCCTGCGTTCAACCTGCTGCCGTCGAACAAGCAACGCCAGCTGCCGTCGAAATCAGCGTGCCACCGGCTTCATCCACTTTGCCGTGAACTCGCGAACCGGCGCCGGGTCGTTGAACAGCCGGCCCTGGCACTGGTCGCAGTTGTTGTTCTTCAGGAAGGCCAGCTGGTGCGGGGTGTTGAGGCCCGTGGCCACCACCGTCAACTTCAGGCTGCGAGCCATGGCGATCATCGCCACGACGATGGCGGCGTTGTCGCTGCCTGACTCGACCTTCACCAGGAAGGACTTGTCGATCTTGATCTCATCCAGCGGAAAGCGGCGCAGGTAGCTCAATGATGAAAAGCCCGCACCGAAGTTGTCCATCGCCAGGCGCAGCCCCAGGTCCTTGAACTGGCGCAAGGCGGCCACGTTCTCGGCAGGTGTTTCCATCATGGACGCTTCATTGAGCTCCAGGCACAGGTGCTCTGCACCACCGCTGTTGCTCAAGGCGCCGCGGACCACCTGCATCAGCTGGGCCTTGCGGAACTGCTCCAGCGACACATTGATGCCCACCGGCACCAGTTGCAGGCCGGCCTTGCGCCACTCCGCAATCTGCGTGACCAGCCGGTCAAACATCCACTCGCCCAGCGGCATGGTCAGCCCCGAGGATTCGGCCAGCGGCAGGATCTGGTCTGACTCCACCGCCTCGCCGCGCGGGTTCACCCAGCGCACCATGGACTCGATCCCCATCAGTGCGCCGGTGCGCACGTCCACTTTCGGCTGGTAGTAAATCTCCAACTCGTCGCGGTCCAGCGCGCGCCTGAGCTCGCCTCCCCGGTTGAGCTGGATCGCGGCGCGCTCGTTCAACTCCGACGAATAAAAGCCGTAGGTGTTGCGGCCCGACTGCTTGGCATGGCGCATCGCAATGTTGGCATTGCTCACCAGCGTGTCGAAGTCCTTGCCGTCCTGCGGGAACATCGCCACACCCATGCTGCAGGTGGCAAACACTTCATGCTCGCCAATCTTGAAACTGGAGGCGACGGTTTCAAGCAGTTTGCTGATGAAACCGGCCGTCGACTCCGCCTCGTCCCCATGGGGCACGAGCACCGCAAACTCGTCGCCATCAAACCGGTACAGCGTGGGCGAGCCCCCTGCCCCATCACCCATCTCGCCGCCCAGCTCCGTGTCCACGCACTGGCGCAGCCGCTTGGCAATGCGCTGCAGCAGCGTGTCGCCCACGCCGCGCCCCAGAGCTTCATTGATGTGGGACAGCCGGTCCACCCCTATGTGCAGGATTGAGCCGCTGTCGCGGTTGACCTGCGATGCAATGAGCGCCTCGTCCAGGCATTCCTTGTAGCGCTGCCGGTTGGGCAGCCCGGTCAGGGCGTCATGGTTGGCAATGTGGTCGTGGTAGGCGCGGGCCGCCAGCGTGTTGCGCAGGCGCAGGGCCAGCTCGCTGGCGTCCACCGGCTTGCTCAGAAAGTCCATGGCGCCCAGGGCGAGGGCCTTCAACTTGATCTCGGCGTCCGAGCTGCTGGTCAGCACGATCACCGGGATGTGCCGCAGCACCGGGTCCTCCTTCATCACGGCCAGAATCTGCAGGCCGCTGACGCGGGGCATCATCAGGTCAAGAAGCAAAACATGCGGCCTTCTCCTGCGCATCATGTCGACGGCACTTGGCGAGTCGCTGGTCGAGATGAAGTAGCTGTAGCCCGCTTCTTCCAGGAACGCCTGGGTGATTTCAATGTTCAGCGGTTCATCGTCGATCATCATGATGATCGAGTCGGCAGGGCCCTGAAGCCGGCCACGCATTACAGAGGCCAGCTGCGCCGCCACCGATCCGGGTGGCTTGCGGATCATGGTCAGGTCGCCCTGAAACATGCCGCCTGATGTGGATGAGAGTGAATGTTCCATCAACTGCTTTCTGCTGTTTCTGTAGTTATAGGTAATTCGACGCGCCGCGCCATGGCCCGCAGCGCCGCAAGCGCGTGACTGGTGCCGTCGGCATTGCCTGCCTTGGCGTACACCTCCAGTTCACGCGCGGGTTCGGTAAAAGCGTCATAGCCGACGGTACCGGCAGCACCCGCCAGCCAGTGGGCAAAGCGGGCGATTTCCTCGCTGTCCCCGCCGGCCCAGGCCTGCTCAGCCAGGCTCATCTGTTCATCCAGCCGCGCTGCAAACTTGGCGACGATGGGCGAGAGCCGCTTGTTGCTGGCCAGCCGCGAGCGGATCGGGGTGGTGTCTTGCTCAATCATGTTGGGCGGCGCTTCCACTGGCTGCGGCACGGGGGGCTGCAACACGGGGGGCTGCGCTGCCGCGGGCTCGGCCACGGCCGTTGCCTCAACCAGTTCGCCGCCCAGCAAAAGCGCGATCTGCGCGATCAGCGTGTCAATGTCGATCGGCTTGGTGGCGTAGCCGGTGCAACCGGCCTTGATCACTTCTTCTTCAAAGCCCACCATGGCGTTGGCCGTCAGCGCAATGATGGGCGTGGTCACGCCCCGGCTGCGCAGCACGGCGGTGGCGCGGAAGCCATCCAGCACCGGCATCTGCATGTCCATCAGGATGAGGTCATAGCCGCTCGCCGCGACCTTGTCGACGGCGATCTGCCCGTTCTCGGCATCTTCCACCCACAGTCCCTGCTCGGCCAGCACGAGCGAGAGCAGTTCGCGGTTTTCGGCCCCGTCGTCCACCACCAGCACGCGTGAGGAAGGAATCTTCCATTTGGCACGCGAGAGCCCTGCGGTCTCAGCCTGCTCGGCCATCACCTCGGCCGGCGACAGCATGCGCGCGCCGGGTTGGCTGGCGGCTGTAAAGGTAAGCGTCAAGGTGCTGCCCACACCCGCCTGGCTGGTGGCCACAATGTCGCCGCCCATGGCGCGGGCGAACCGGCGGCTGATGGTCAGGCCCAGGCCCGTGCCGCCAAAGCGCCGGGTGATGGACGGGTCCGCCTGCGTGAAGGGCTCGAACATCGACTCGATCCGGTCCGGTGCAATGCCGATGCCGGAGTCATGCACCTCCACCACATACAGCGGCCGGCCGCCTTCCTGCCCCGCAGCCGGGTTCTGTATGGCCAACACCACGCGAACCCCACCGCGCTCGGTGAACTTCACCGCATTGCTCAGCAGGTTCAGCACAATCTGCCGCAGCCGCGACGGGTCGGTCTCTACCGTTTCTGGCATTGGACTGCGTGCCTGCACGGTCAGGGTGATGCCTTTTTCCCGCGCCTTGACCTCCAGCTCCATGGCTGCCTGCCGCACGATCGCATGCGGTGAGCAGGCAATGCTTTCAATGTCGATATGGCCGGCCTCGACCTTGGACAGGTCCAGGATGTCGTTGATCAGCTCCAGCAGGTGGCGGCCGCTTTTATGGATGGTGTCCAGGTACTTGGTGGACTCGCGCTCGCTCTTGCCAAAGCCCCGGCGCAGCAGTTCGGTAAAGCCCAGGATCGCATTCATGGG
>JACMQX010000224.1 GCA_014376765.1 Ramlibacter sp.
GAGATGGTCGAGGGCGGCGCGATTGATGTGCTCACCGGCGACTGGCTTGCCGAATTGACCATGCTGATCCTGGCGCGCATCAAAGCCAAGCGGCCGGAGAAGGGCTACGCCGACAGCTTTGTCGCGCAGATGGAGCAGGTCATGGGCGACTGCCTGGAGCGCGGCATCAAGGTGGTCTCCAACGCAGGCGGGCTCAACCCGCAAGGCTGCGCCGAGGGGCTGGCGCAAGTGGCGCAGCACCTGGGGCTCAAGCCCAAAATTGCCTATGTCACGGGTGACAACCTGCTGCCCCGCCTCGCTGAACTGGGCGGCGCCCTCACCCATTTTGAAAACGGCGCGCCCTTGCACGACCCAACCCGATTCATCAGCGCCAATGCGTACCTCGGCTGTTGGGGCATCGTGCAGGCGTTGAACCAGGGCGCTGACATCGTGGTCACCGGCCGCACCACCGACGCGGCCATCGTTTGCGGGCCGGCTGCGTGGCATCACGGCTGGAAGCGAGACGACTTTGACGCCCTGGCCGGCGCGGTTGTTGCCGGCCACGTGATCGAATGCGGCACCCAGGCCACCGGTGGCAACTACGCCTTTTTTACGGAGGTGCCGGGCCTGGAGCGCGCCGGTTTCCCCTGGGCCGAAGTGCATGCCGACGGCTCCTGCGTCATCGGCAAACATGAAGGAACGGGCGGCGAGGTGTCCATCGGCACCGTCACCTCGCAGCTGTTGTATGAGATCGCCAGCCAGGACTATCTCGGCCCGGACGTGACCGCGCGGTTTGACAGCATCCGCCTGCAAGCCCTCGCACCCAACCGCGTGCGCATTTACGGTTGCACCGGCGCGCCGCCACCGGCCACGCTCAAGGTGGCAATGAACGAGATTGGCGGCTGGCGCAATGAACTGTCCATTGCCCTCACCGGCCTGGAAGTCGAGGCCAAGGCCCAGTTGCTCGAACGCGCTTTCTGGCGTGCCTGCCCCTTTGCGCCGCAGGACTACGCCAGCGTCACCACGCAACTGCTGCAGACCGGCAAGGCCGACCCGGCCAGCAATGAAGAAGCCACCGCCGTGTGGAAGCTCACGCTCAAGGACAAGGACGAAGCCCGCGTCGGCCGCCCGGTGTTCAATGCCGCGACCGAAATGGCGCTGGCCACCATTCCCGGCTTCTACCTGCTGGGCGGCGACGGCGGCAAAGAGGCGCGACCCTATGGGGTCTACACCCCGGCCACCATCGGCAGCGAGCTGGTACCGCAACAGGTGACGCTGATAGGTGAGCCGCCGGTGACGGTGAGCTCGGTGGCGCCAGCGCGCCGTGCGGTGCGGCCTGCCGGCCCGGCCGTGAGCGCTGAGCCGCGGCTGACTGCGCCGGCTGCCGCGCCCGTCACCATTCGCGCACCGTTGGGCCGCATCATGGGCGCCCGCTCGGGCGACAAGGGCGGCAACGCCAACCTGGGCGTGTTCGTGCGGCATGAAGCTGCGTGGCCCTGGCTTGATCACTTCATGACGTTGAAGCGCCTCTGCGAGCTGCTGCCCGAAATACGGGCGCTGCGCGTAGAGCGCTTTGCCCTGCCCAACCTGCTGGCCATCAACTTCGTCATTCACGGCTTGCTGCAGGAAGGTGTGGCCGCCTCCACCCGGCAGGACAGCCAGGCCAAGAGCCTGGGTGAATGGCTGCGCGCGAGGGAGGCCGAGATCCCGCTTGAACTGCTCCGCCACAGCGGCCAAACCGGCAACCACATCACTGAACGCACTTCGGAGCGCACATGAGCCTCGTCAACACCCACCTGCACCGCGGCGTGCTTACCCTCACCCTGGCCGATGCAGCCAACCGCAACGCGCTCAGCCTGCAACTGGTGAGCGATCTGCTGGGCGCCATCGACGCAGCAGAGGCCGACCCGCAGGTACGCGTGATGGTGCTCACCAACGAAGGCAGCGTGTTTTGCGCAGGGGCCGACCTGCGCCAGCAGTCAGCAGCCGGAGTCAGCGCCGCGTCGAACCCCGCCGCCCCGCTGCAGCGCGCCAGCATGCCCGAACTGTTCAGCCGCTTTCGCAATTCCCCCAAGCCCTGGGTAGGCCGCCTGGCGGGCCACTGCGTCGCAGGCGGCATGGGCCTGGCCGCCGCGATGGATATTTCCATAGCGGCAGACGACATCAAGTTCGGCTTCACCGAAGTGCGCATTGGCGTCTCGCCCGCGATGATCTCCGTCATCTGCCTGCCGAAAATGCGTGCGGCCGATGCGCGCGCCGCCTTCCTGCGCGGCAACCGGTTTGATGCAGCAGAAGCAGCCCGCCTGGGCCTCATCAACACGGCCGTGCCGCGCGGTCAGCTGGATGCGGAAGTAGCGCAGGTGGTGGACGACCTGCTGCGCGGCGGGCCCGAAGCCATCGCTGCGACCAAGCAGGTTCTCAACCAGGTGCCGCAGATGAACTACGACGACGCTTCAGCCTGGACGGCAGAACTCTCGGCACGGTTGTTCAAAAGCGATGAGGGCCGCGAAGGGATGGCGGCCTACCTTGAAAAGCGCGACGCCGTGTGGGTACCTTGACGATGCTAGAGCCGGCTGGAAGGTGAGGGGCGCTGCGCCAGGTCTGCGGTGGCCCACGCCACCGCGTCAGCCACGCTCCAGAACATGCGCCCCGCGTCGCCAATGCCACCGGGCGCGAGGTAGCCCAGCACTTCACGCACACCTTCCTTCACGCGCGCTGTCACCAGCATCCTGCCGCTGTCGGCCAGGCGCTTGTCCAGCTCCAGCAAACATTCAGCGGCGGTGCTGTCCAGGTCGGAGCTTTCTTCCAGGCTCAGCACCACGCACCGCGCTTCAGGGCGGCGCTTCACGGCCATCATCACATCGGCCGCCACGCGTTCGGCATTGGCAAAAAACAGCGGCTCTTCGGGCCGCAGGATCAAGAGGCCTGGCACCACCACTGCATCGCCGTGGCTATCGATCACCACAAAATCGCGCGAGCTACCGAGCTCCCCCAGCTCATGCAGCACCGGCTGGCTGAAGCGGCGGATCGCGTCGGCCAGCGACAGCGCGATGGACACCAGCATGCCGTCCAGCACACCCAGGCACAACACCGCAGCCACCGAGGCCAGGATCAACAAGCGGTCACGCTTCATGCGCCACGTGACCAGCAGCGGCCCGGGCGACAGCGCATGCCACAGCGCGCTGATCACGGCCACCGCCAGGATCGGGCGCGGCAGCAAATGCAAAAGCGGCAGCGCAAACGCGAGAGCCAGCACCATCACCCCCAGCGCGATGGCACCGGCGCGGCGGCTGGTGGCACCCGCGGCCGAATTGGCGGAGCTCGCCGAGAAGCCCGCCCCCACCGCCATGCCCTGCAGCAGGGCCGACACTACGTTGGCGCCGCCCAGCACCAGCAGCTCGCGGTTGGGCTCCAGCGCATCCCCATGGGCCAGCGCAAGCGTGCGCATGCTGCCCCAGGACTCGGCAAAGATCAGCACCACCAGCCCCACAGCCAGCTCTCCCAGGCGCAGCCATTCATCAAAGGGCAGCAGCGGAAAACCGGGGTGAAAGCCCGGCCTCAAAACAGCGCCCACCTCGCGCACACCCAGGGCCGGCAAGTCCAGCGCAGCGGCTGCGGCTATTGCCAGCACGATCACCAGCATCGATGCAGGCAGTTGCGGCCAGCGCCGCAGCAGCACCAGCAGCGCGCCTCCGGCCAAGGCCACCAGCAAGCTGGGGAAGTGCCACTGACGCAGATTCACAGCCACGACGGCCAGTACATGGAACGGATCAGCCGCCAAGCCATGCGGCAGTGAAAACCCCAGCGCGTCTGGCAGCTGTTTGACCACGATCGTGAGGGCCAGCGCAAATGCGAACCCGCGCAACACCGGCCGCGAGACGAAGGCCGACAACTGCCCCTGCCGGGCCCACGCCAGCAGCATCAGGGCGGCGCCAGCCAGCAGCACCAGCGCCATCAACACCTGCAAATAGGCGGCCGAATTCGCAGACCCGAAAGCCCCGGGGATAGCCAGCACCGCCGCTGCCGACATGGTGGCGGTGGACGATGTAGGCGCGACGATCGCAAAGCGGCTGCCGCCAAAGAGCGCGTACACGGCCAGCCCGACCAGCGCGGCGGTCAGGGCATTGGCCACCGGTAACCCTGCCAGGCCCGCATAGGCCACGGCCTCGGGAATCAGCAGCCCGGCCACGCACAA
>JACMQX010000030.1 GCA_014376765.1 Ramlibacter sp.
GGTCAAGAGCCTGGGTGCAGCCGGCCTGTTTGGCGCCTGCGCCGCCGTCATGGTGCTGTGGCTTGTGGTTGCCTGGCCCATGAAGGCGATGCCGGGCACTGGTGGCAAAGCCGCATAATTCACTTCAACCCTAGACACACCAACTCTGAGGAATCCACTCATGGCATCCGTCAACAAAGTCATCCTCGTCGGCAACTGCGGCCGCGACCCCGAAATCCGTTACCTGCCCTCCGGCCAAGCCGTTGCCAATGTCAGCGTGGCCACGTCCAGCAAGCGCAAGGACAAGACCAGCGGCGAGACCATTGAAGACACGCAATGGCATCGCGTCACCTTTTATGACCGCCTGGCCGAGATCGCCGGCGAATACGTCAAGAAAGGCCGGCCCATTTACGTCGAAGGCCGCCTGAAGTACGGCAAGTACACAGGCCAGGACGGCATCGAGAAAAACACCGTGGACATCATCGCCACCGAGCTTCAACTGCTGGGCGGGCGCGAAGGCATGGGCGCCCCCGGCGGTGAAGAAGGCGGTGGCGGCTATTCGCGCCCCCCGGCCGCGCCGCGCCAGGCATCCCCTGCGCCGGCAGCGCGCCCGCAGGCGCCAGCCAAGTCGTCGTCAGGCTTTGACGACATGGATGACGACATTCCGTTTTGAAGCCCCCTTATTTGGCGGCAGGCTCTTTCGTCGTGACGTCTTCTCCCTTGCGTGAGCCGGTCATGACGGCCCAGCCGCTCATCTTGTCCCTGTAGACGCTGGCCTCCCGCACCCGGCGCAGCGCCTGCGTCTCGCGGTCGTAGAGAGTGCTAACCGTGAAGTCCACGTTGAGACAAGAGCGGCGGCCAACAGGACAGTGGCAAACGGCACAGTGCGGATCATGGTTTTTCCAGAAGGAAAAGTGGTGGCTGGAAGTTCAAGAGGAGCGGCCGGGTTGCAGCAAGGCCAGCTGTTCTGGTCACGGTTTCGGGGGCTATCCTTTTAGCTATAGGCCATCCGGACGGGAGCGCTCTGGCCGATTGCATCGGGTTCACGCCACAACCAGACTTCATTTGCGCCGGACGTTGTTCGCGGCGAATGGAGCTCAGGATGCAATCTCTCGTCACAGTCGCCCATCAGCTTCTAAAGTCACGCTGGCTGCCGCATGCGGCAGCACGGCGGTTTCGCAACAGCGGGCCTCACAGTGCGTGGCAAAGCATCCTGACCACCGTTCGCGACTCCATGGAACCCGACCGCTCGCCCATGTGGCTGCTGCGCAAGGAAATGGTCGAGGTCGTGGCTGATTGCTCCGACGATGTCCGCAACCGCATGACCCGGTCGATCTACCGCGCAGGCGACGCGTTTGACCTGTGGTTGCTGCGCTCCGATTTGTTCCACCACGTCGCCCAGAACAAGGGCCAGCAAGAGGCCAAGCGCCGCATCAACGGCCTGCTGGCATTCTTCGCCAACTGGTTGCCCAAAAAGCAGCTGATTCCGCTCTGACGCTTTGTCTGACCATATCTGACATGCCCTGAGCATCATTCTTTCGCCGATATCACTCCGCCGCCCAGGCATACCTCGCCGTCATACAGCACGGCAGACTGGCCCGGCGTGACTGCCCACTGCGGCGCGTCAAACACCAGGCTGAACAGGCCTTCTCCCCCCACTTGCAAGTCGCAGTCCGCATCGGTCTGCCGATAACGCGTTTTTCCGCACAGGCGGCCAGCCGGTGGCGGCACCCCTGCCACCCAGCTGGCATCGGCAGCTTCCAGCCTGAGGGATTGCAGCCACGAATGGTCGTGGCCTTGCACCACCCAAAGCGTATTGCTGCCCACGTCCTTGCGGGCCACGAACCAGGGCTCGTGCTCACCCACCCCGCGCTGGCCCCGATCGCGCGCGGCCTGCAGCTCGGCACCCCTGGCCTTGCCGCCACCTATGCCCAGCCCCTGGCGCTGGCCGAGCGTGTAAAAGCTCAGGCCCTGGTGCTGCCCCAGCACCCGGCCGCGCTCGTCGCGGATCAGGCCAGGTTCCTTGTTGATGTAGCGGTTGAGAAAATCACGGAACGGCCGCTCGCCAATGAAGCAGATGCCGGTGGAATCCTTCTTCTTCGCATTGGGCAGGCCGATGTCGGCAGCGATGCGCCGCACCTCGGTCTTGCGCAACTCGCCCACCGGGAAAAGCGTTTTTGACAATTGCGACTGGTTCAGCCGGTGCAGAAAGTAGCTTTGGTCCTTGGCCGGGTCCAGGCCCTTGAGGAGTTCGTGGCGGCCGTCCCGCTCGCGCACCCTTGCGTAATGGCCGGTCGCGATCTTTTCTGCGCCCAGGCGCATGGCGTGGTCCAGGAAAGCCTTGAATTTGATTTCGGCGTTGCACAGCACATCGGGGTTGGGCGTGCGACCCGCCTGGTACTCACGCAGGAATTCGGAGAACACGCGGTCCTTGTATTCAGCGGCGAAGTTCACGTGCTCGATCTCAATGCCCAGCACATCCGCCACCGCTGCGGCGTCCACGAAGTCGACGTTCGACGAGCAGTACTCGCTGTCGTCATCGTCTTCCCAGTTTTTCATGAAGATGCCGATGACTTCGTAGCCCTGTTCCTTGAGCAAATGCGCTGTGACGGCGGAGTCCACGCCGCCGCTCAATCCCACCACGACTCTTGGTTTCGCACTCATCATTTGTGCGATTATCCCCAAGCGATGATCTTCCAGCCCCGTTCTCTCCAGTACCCGCGCCAGCGCATGTCCCCGCCCGCCCTGCTGGCTGTACTGCTGTTTCACGGGCTGCTGCTCTGGCTGATCAACCAGCACTGGCCCCTTGAACGCGCTGTGCGCAACGTGGTCTATCAATACATGCGGCCTGCCGCGCCGCAGGCTGCCCAACAAGTGCAGGCGTCAAGGGCGATCACCACGTCACGCAGCATGCGCGCTGCCACGGAATTGTCGATCTTTGCCAAGACCACCGAGTCCAGCGTACCGCTCAAGATCACCAACCAGTTGCCTGAACTGTCACAGGCCAAGGCCAGCAAGCCCGCACCCAGCAAGCCGGCAGAGACGCCCCCGGAGGTGCAGCCCACGCCGCTCGAGCCCCTGACCGTTCCAACCCCGATCGCGCGGGAGGCCGCGCCGGAGCCACCTGTGCAGCCGGTGGCGGCGCCAGTTCCGCAGGCCGCCGCGCCAACACCCGCGCCCCAGCCGCCTGAGGTGCCTCCGCCGGTCCCTGTTCCGGTGCCGGTACCGGTGCCGGTTGCGACGCCTGCACCTGCTCAGGCTGCGGTGCCGGCACCCACGCCGCCACCCGCGCAGGTGCCGGTGCCACCGCCCGTAGTGGCACCCGTGCCAGTGCAGACGCCTGCGCCACCGCCTGTCGTTGCGCAACCACCTGAGCGCGTGGCGCCGCCGCCTGAACCCGTAGCCCAACCCACCCCTGCGGCATCACCGGCGGCAGTTGTTGCACCTGCTCAAGCACCTGTTGAAGCCATGGTGGAGCCGCCACGCGCGACGCAGCGGCTGCTTGGCCCGGTGGTGGATGTCCCTGTCGCGCCGAATTCGCCGGCGGCTTCGTCGGTGGCAGTTCCGGTGCTGGTCCTGCCGCCAGCCGGCATTAACCCCGGCCCTGCGCCAGGCGCCACAGCGGGCGGCTCGCCCTTTCCTGCGGCCGGGCCAGCCGCCATCGGGCCCGGCGTTTCCGGAACAGGCCCCTCCGGGCCTGCAGCCAGTACGGGTAGCGGCCCTGCAAATGCGGGCCAGGCACCGCCAGGAAGGGCTCCGTCGGTCGGTTTGCCGGTTCCTGCAACGCCAGCAGCACCCACCGCCGCGGTGCCGGCGGCACCTGCTTCAAGGCCGGTAGCCAGTGGCATGCCGCCGCCGCCCATGCCGGGCACTTACCGGGTGCTGCCTGCCTTCAGGCGCAATCTGGCCGACATGGCCAATGAGCAACTGCGGCGCGGCAACAGTTCCGACCCTCTGGCTGAGGCTGTGTCCGGCTCGGCGCTGCCTGACTGCACCCGGCCGCAGACCGGGACAGAGACGACCGCCGGCCTTCTGGCAGCGCCCGCGGCAGCAGCGCGTGTTTTGTCGGGGCGGTGCCGGTGAGGCCGCGCAGCCCGTCTTCAGCCGCCCTGCGCGGTGATGACACTGTGATCGGTAAACACCAGGTCGAGCGGGAAGCGCTTGCCGGCGAGGTAGTCCTCCATACAGCGCAGCAGCAGCGGGCTTCGGTGGCGCTCTGTGCTGGCGCGGATCTCGTCGGGCGACATCCAAAGGGTGCGCACGATGCCTTCGTCCAGCGACAGGGCTGGATTGGCCTCGCCCACTTCGCCGCAAAAGGCAAAGCGGACATAGGTCACGTCCTCGCCGGTGCGGATGCGCTGAAAGCGCGACAGGTACACACCGACCAGCGCGGTGGGTTTGAACACGCGCGTGGTTTCTTCCAGCGTCTCCCGCACGCAACCGTCGGCCGGCGATTCGCCCGGGTCCAGGTGCCCTGCTGCGTTGTTGAGCTTGAGCCCTTCAGAGGTCTGTTCCTCGATCAACAAAAACAGGCCGTCCCGTTCAATGATCGCAGCGACCGTGACGCTGGGCTTCCATCTGTTGTTCATGCGCGCCTTATCGGAGTTGCCCGACATTGTGCCTCCGGACGCAGCCGTCACTGGCCGCAAAATCCCCTACATTCGGTGATGCACCCACGCACCGGCTCCCCCCACCTTATGACTTGACCCAGGACCCACGTGATGCCCCAACCGCGCTCCCTCCTCATGCGTGCCACAGGCCTGCTCGCTGCCGGCCTTACTGCCACCGTGCTCCTGTGCAGCCCCGTTGCGCAGGCCCAGGCGCCCGCGACGGCGCCCGCACCCACCGCTGCTGCAGCCCCGGCAGCGGCTGCCGTGCCCGCAGTCAAGCCCCCTCTCAACACCTATGCCGACAACCCCTACGGCCTTCGCGCGCTGTGGGAGCAGGGCGACTATGTGGCCAAGATCACGCTGGTGCTGCTCATGATCATGTCGATTGGCAGCTGGTATGTCCTGATCAGCAAGCTGATCGAGCAGGCCAGGCTGTCGGGCCAGGCCAAGGAGGCGCAGAAGGCTTTCTGGAAGGCCGACACCGTGCGCCAGGGCGCCGACACGCTGCACAAGCAGAGCCCGTTCCGCTTCATCGCAGAATCGGCGCTGGAGGCCACCCGCAAGCACGACGGCCTGATCGGCCAGGTTGACCTCAACACCTGGGTCACACAAAGCATCGAGCGCGCCGTGGCGACCGTGCAAAGCCGCACGCAGGACGGGCTGGCCGTATTGGCCACAGTCGGCTCAACGGCGCCCTTCGTCGGGCTGTTCGGTACCGTCTGGGGCATCTACAACGCGCTCGTGAAAATCGGCTCGTCTGGCCAGGCGTCCATTGACAAGGTGGCGGGCCCGGTGGGCGAGGCGCTGATCATGACGGCCATTGGCCTGGCGGTCGCGGTGCCCGCCGTGATGGGCTACAACTGGCTGGTCCGGCGCAACAAGGTGGGGATGGACACGGTACGCGCTTTTGGCTCCGACCTGCACACCGTGCTGCTGGCTGCGAGTGCGCGGCGGGCAGAAGGCGCGAAGGTCATGGGTACTGCGCCCCCACCTGGCGCCTGAGTTCATCATGGCGATCAACTTCAACAAGGGCCAGACCGACGAGGACCCATTGCTGGCGCAGATCAACACCACGCCACTGGTGGATGTGATGCTGGTGCTGCTCATCATCTTTCTCATCACCGTCCCCGTGGTCAACAGTTCCATCGTGGTGAGCCTGCCGCGCGAGAGCAACCAGATCCAGGAAGAGCGCACCGAGAACGTCATCATCACCGTCGATGCCGCAGGCGCCGTGTACTGGGCCGACACCCGGCTGCCCGACCAGAAGACGCTGATCGAACTCCTCAACAAGGTGTCGGTGATGACACCGCAACCCGAAGTGCACATTCGCGGTGACGCCCGCGCCGACTATGAAGCCGTCGGCCGCGTGGTGTATGCCGTGCAGCAAACGGGCATTGCCAAGCTCGGCTTCATCACCGAGCCGCCGCAAAGGTAGGAACGCACCATGGGCATGAACATCGGCAACAGCAGGCAAGGCGAGGAAGACGAGGTCATGGTGGAGATGAACACCACGCCCTTGATCGACGTCATGCTGGTGCTGCTGGTGATGCTGATCATCACCATTCCGATCCAGCTGCATTCGGTGAACATCGACATGCCCTCGGGCACGCCGCCCCCGCAACAGATCGAGCCTGAGGTCATCAGCATCGACGTGACGCCCACCAACGAGGTGCTCTGGAACGGCCAGCCCCTGGCAGGCAGCGATGCGCTGGAGGCGAAGTTGCAGGCCGCTGCGGCCATGCCGGTGCAGCCGGAAATTCACGTGCGGCCCAACCGCGCAGCGCGCTACGACACGGTGGCGCGCGTGCTGGCTGCGTCGCAGCGCTATGGGCTGGGCAAGATCGGCATCGTGGGCTCGGAGCAGTTTGCGCAGTAAGGCACCGGCGCGCGATCGCCCGGGGCGGCCCTCTCGAAACCCCTCTGAAAAACCACTGCAAACTCAGGTAAGCTAACGCTCAGTTACCAAAATTCCTGAGTCCAAGCGAGGCAATCAGCGCTGAACAGCGCCAGAGGGCCCACAACTTATAAAGAGGAGACGCCCCATGCAGATTGGCGTACCTGCCGAAACGACGGTGGGTGAAACCCGCGTTGCCGTCACCCCCGAGACGGCCAAAAAGCTCATGGCCCAGGGCCACACCTTGCACATCCAGTCAGGCGCCGGCGTTGCCGCCAGCGCGCCCGACGATGCCTATACGGCAGTGGGCGCAGTCGTCACCGATGCCGCCGGCGCCTTCGGCTGCGAACTGGTGCTCAAGGTGCGCTGCCCGTTTGACAACGAGATCGTCCTCATCAAACCGGGAACCACAGTGGTTGGCATGCTCAACCCGTTTGATGCAGCGGGCCTTGCGCGCCTGGCCGCAGCGAACATCACCGGCTTTGCCCTTGAAGCGGCGCCTCGCACCACGCGGGCCCAGAGCATGGACGTGCTGTCGTCGCAAGCCAATATTGCGGGTTACAAGGCCGTGATGATTGCGGCCGACAAATACCAGCGCTTTTTCCCCATGCTGATGACGGCGGCAGGCACGGTCAAGGCCGCCCGCGTCGTCATTCTGGGCGTTGGCGTGGCGGGGCTGCAAGCCATTGCCACGGCCAAGCGCCTGGGCGCGGTGATCGAGGCTTCCGACGTGCGCCCCAGCGTGAAGGAACAGGTCGAGTCGCTCGGTGCCAAGTTCATTGATGTGTCCTATGACACGCCGGAAGAAAAGGAAGCCGCCGTGGGCGTGGGCGGTTACGCCAAGCCCATGCCGCAAAGCTGGATGGACCGCCAGAAGGTGGAAGTGGCCAAGCGCGTGGCGCAGGCCGACATCGTGATCACCACCGCGCTGATCCCCGGCCGTGCTGCCCCGGTGCTGGTTACCGAGGACATGGTCAGGTCCATGAAGCCAGGCTCTGTGATCGTGGACCTGGCGGCAGCGCAAGGCGGCAACTGCCCGCTGACCGAAGCCGGCAAGACCGTGATCAAGCATGGCGTGACGCTGGTGGGCGAGACCAACCTGCCCGCGCTGGTGGCCGCTGATTCATCCTCGCTCTATGCGCGCAACGTGCTCGACTTTCTGAAGCTCATCCTGCCCAAGGATGGCGGCCTGAAGGTCGACCTGGAAGACGACATTGTGGCCGCTTGCCTCATGACGCAAAACGGTGAAGTCAGGAGAAAGTAAAAATGGAAGTTTCACACACGGTCACCAACCTCATCATCTTCGTGCTGGCCATCTATGTGGGCTACCACGTGGTGTGGACGGTCACGCCTGCGCTGCACACACCGCTGATGGCGGTGACCAACGCCATCTCCGCCATCGTCATTGTGGGTGCCATGCTGGCGGCTGCGATGACCGAGACGCCGCTTGGCAAAACCATGGGCGTGCTGGCGGTGGCGCTGGCGGCAGTCAACGTGTTCGGTGGTTTTCTTGTGACCCGGCGAATGCTGGAGATGTTCAGGAAGAAAGAAAAGAAACTCCCGGCGCCTGCGGCTGACAAGGAGTCAGCGAAATGAGCATGAATGTTGTCACGCTCCTGTATTTGTTCGCCTCGGTCTGCTTTATCCAGGCCTTGAAGGGCCTGAGTCACCCCACCACATCGATCCGCGGCAACCTGTTCGGCATGATCGGCATGGCCGTCGCCGCGCTGACCACTGCGGCGTTGATTGTCGAGATCTCCGGCGCGCGTGCGCAGGGCATGGTGTGGGTGCTGGGCGGCCTCGTCGCCGGTGGCAGCCTGGGCGCCTACATGGCCAACAAGGTCGAGATGACCAAGATGCCCGAGCTCGTGGCCTTCATGCACAGCATGATCGGCCTGGCGGCGGTGTTCATCGCGGTGGCTGCCTGTGTGGAGCCGTGGGCTTTTGGCATCGTCGCCAAGGGCGAGGCGCTGCCGTATGGCAACCGGCTGGAGCTTGCGCTGGGCGCGGCCATCGGCGCCATCACCTTCAGCGGCTCGGTCATTGCGTTTGGCAAGCTGTCAGGCAAATATAAATTCCGCCTGTTTCAGGGCGCTCCGGTGCAGTTCAAGGGCCAGCACATGCTGAACCTGGTGCTGGGCCTGGCCACCGCCGCCTTCATCATCGGCTACACGCTGACGCAGTCCGACATCGACTTTGCCCTCCTGCTGGCGCTGGCCTTTGTGCTGGGCGTGCTGATCATCATCCCCATCGGCGGGGCCGACATGCCGGTGGTGGTGTCCATGCTCAACAGTTACTCGGGTTGGGCGGCAGCGGGCATTGGTTTCAGCCTGAACAACAGCATGCTGATCATTGCGGGCTCACTGGTGGGATCGTCTGGCGCGATCCTGAGCTACATCATGTGCAAGGCGATGAACCGCTCGTTCTTCAACGTGATTCTTGGCGGCTTTGGCGGCGAGGCCACCACGGCCGTCGCCGGCGGCGCCGTGCAGCGCGCGGTCAAGACCGGCAGCGCTGACGATGCGGCCTTTGTGCTGTCCAACGCCGAGACCGTGGTCATCGTGCCGGGTTACGGTTTGGCCGTAGCGCGGGCCCAGCATGCCGTCAAGGAACTGGCCGCCAAGCTCACCGAGAAGGGCATTACCGTCAAGTACGCGATCCACCCGGTGGCCGGCCGCATGCCTGGCCACATGAACGTGCTGCTGGCCGAGGCAGAAGTGCCTTACGACCAGGTGTTCGAGATGGAAGACATCAACGGTGAGTTCGGCCAGGTCGACGTGGCCATCATTCTTGGCGCCAACGACGTGGTGAATCCTGCTGCCCATGTGAAGGGCAGCGCGATCTACGGCATGCCGATTCTTGAAGCCTACAAGGCCAAGACGGTGATCGTGAACAAGCGCTCCATGGCCGCAGGCTATGCGGGCCTGGACAACGAGTTGTTCTATATGGACAAAACGATGATGGTCTTTGGCGACGCGAAAAAGGTCGTTGAGGACATGGGCAAGGCCATCGAGTAAGAAAACCGGAGACGACACATGACCGACCGCCCCTGGCTGAGCGCCTACCCCGCAGGCGTGCCTGCCGATATCGATCCCTCGCAATACCCTTCGCTGGTGGCGTTGATGGACGAAGGCTTCACGAAGTATGCTGTGCGTACTGCCTACAGCTTCATGGGCAAGGACATCACCTACGGCCAGACCGACAGTTTGAGTGCCGCCCTGGCCGCCTACCTGCAGGGCCTGGGCCTGGCCAAGGGCGACCGCGTCGCGATCATGATGCCGAACGTGCCGCAGTACCCGGTTGCGGTGGCAGCCATCCTGCGTGCCGGCTATGTGGTGGTCAACGTCAACCCGCTGTACACGCCGCGTGAGCTGGAGCACCAGCTCAAGGACTCGGGCTCCAAGGCGATCATCATCATCGAGAACTTTGCCACCACGCTGGAGCAGTGCCTGGCGGCCACGCCGGTCAAGCATATCGTGCTGTGCTCCATGGGCGACCAGCTGGGGCTTCTCAAGGGTGCACTGGTCAATTACGTGGTGCGCAATGTCAAGAAAATGGTGCCCGCCTACACGCTGCCCGGGGCCGTGCGCTTCAACGACGCGATTGCCCGCGGCACCCGCGGCACGCTCAAGAAGCCGGCCATCACGCCCGATGACGTGGCGGTCCTGCAGTACACCGGCGGCACCACCGGCGTGAGCAAAGGTGCTGTGCTGCTGCACCGCAACGTGATCGCCAACGTGATCCAGTCCGAGGTGTGGAACCAGCCCGCCATGGACAAGGTCCCCAAGAGCGAGCAACCCACCAGCGTCTGTGCGCTGCCGCTGTACCACATCTTCGCGTTCACGGTCGGCATGATGCTGACCATGCGCACCGGCGGCAAGCTGATCCTGATCCCCAATCCGCGCGACATGCCCGCCATGCTCAAGGAGCTGTCCAAGCACACCATCCACAGCCTGCCGGCGGTCAACACGCTGTTCAACGGCCTGGCGAATCACCCAGACTTCAACACAGTGGACTGGAGCCACCTCAAGATTTCAGTGGGCGGCGGCATGGCGGTGCAAGGCGCTGTGGCCAAGCTCTGGCTCGAGAAAACCGGCTGCCCGATCTGCGAGGGCTACGGTCTGTCTGAAACCAGCCCGTCTGCCAGTTGCAACCCGGTGACGAGCACAACTTACACCGGCACCATCGGCGTGCCTATTCCCGGCACCTACTTCAAACTGCTGGACGATGACGGCAATGAAGTGCCCGTCGGCCAGCCGGGCGAGATTGCCATCAAGGGCCCGCAGGTCATGGCCGGCTACTGGCAGCGTCCGGACGAAACCGCCAAGGCCATGACGCCTGACGGCTACTTCAAGTCGGGCGACATTGGCGTGATGGACGAGCGCGGCTATTTCAAGATCGTGGACCGCAAGAAGGACATGATTCTGGTGAGCGGCTTCAACGTCTACCCCAACGAGATCGAGGACGTGGTGTCCGGCTGCCCCGGCGTCATGGAGTGCGCAGCGGTGGGTGTGGCGGACGAAAAGTCCGGTGAGGCGGTCAAGCTCGTGATCGTCAAGAAAGATCCCGCCTTGACCGAGGCCCAGGTGCGCGACTATTGCAAAACGAACCTGACCGGCTACAAGCAGCCCAGGATCGTGGAGTTCCGCGCCGATCTGCCCAAGACACCGGTGGGCAAGATCCTGCGGCGCGAGCTGCGCGACAAGAAGTAGGTCGCGCCCCCGGCAAGGCGCGCGCCACAATACGCGGATGAACTCCGCCAACTTCACGCTCTACGCCCTCAACGAAGGCTCGCCCGCCGTGGCCGAAGCCTACGCCTGGGGGCTGCAGCAACTGGGCCACACCGTGCGCCTGCCCCGCGATGAGATTCCCGCCGACGAGATCCACCTGTTCTTTGGCCTGCCTGATGTCTCCCATCAGAGCCTGATGGAATCGGCGCCGCGCGCCATCCATGTGAACCTGGAGCAGATCGGCGGACGGCAGCCGCGCTTTGAAACGCGGGCAGGCAGCTTCGCGCTGATGCGAAAGTTGCCCAACTGGGATTTCTCGCGCCACAACATCGACGTGTTGAGGGCGTCCGGTGTGACCGACGTGAGCCGTATTCCCATCGGCTATGCGCCTGCGCTGGAGCGCATCGCGCCGCAGCCCAGGGACCTGGACGTGGTCTGCCTGCAAATGCCCGATGCGCGGGGCCTTGCCCTGATCAGGACGATGCAGGCGCGTGGCCTGAAGGTCGAGTGCAACTTGAAGGGGGACTGGTCCATAGCGCAGTCCGACTCGCTGGTGGCGCGCTCAAAGCTCGTCCTGCTGCTGGCGCGCGAAGAAGATGTGCATGTGCTGCCAGAGCCGCGCCTGGGCTACCTGCTGGCCAACCGCGCGGTGGTGGTCTGCGAGATCAAGCCGGACAGCCACATGGAGGACGACATGCGCCAGTGCGTCGCAGGCGCCCTCATGGCGGCTTTGGCAGACCTGTGTGTGGGCCTGTGTGCGGACGCAGGCCAGTGCCATGCGCTTGCAGAACGCGGCTACCAGACATTCAAACAACGCGAGTGGCTGCCGCAACTCAAGGCCGCCGTCGATGCGTTTCTCGCCTCCAGCGCAACCCGTTCGCAGCCCCAGACGCTCAATGTTGCGCCACCGCGCAAACTCAACATCGGCTCGGGCAAGACCTGGAAGCACGACCACTTCAACATCGATATCGACCCCACGCGCGGGGCCGATCTGGTCTTTGACCTGAACCATCCGTTTGCCTATGACGACACGTACCCCACCTGGCGCTTTGGCAAAATCCGCCTGGCAAAAGGGCACTTCGAATACATCCTCGCCGAGCATGTTTTTGAGCATGTGCGCGAGCTGACGCAGTGCGTGACGACCTGCATGGAATGGCTTGTCGAGGGTGGTGTGCTGGAAGTCGAAGTGCCCTATGACCTTTCATATGGCGCCTGGCAGGACCCGACGCACATCCGGGGCTTCAATGAACGGTCATGGCTTTACTACACCGACTGGTGCTGGTACGTGGGCTGGCGCGAGCATCGCTTTGACCTGGTGAGCAACGTCTTTGAACTGAGCGACATCGGCAGGCAGATGAAGTCGCGCGGGGTGGAGATGGACACCATCCTTCGCACGCCGCGCGCGGTGGACGTGATGCGCGCGACCTTCAGCAAACGTGCGCTGACCGAGGATGAAAAGCTCGCACATGCCCCTTATTTCCGCACGGTGTCTTGATGCCGGCGGCTTGCGCTGCATGACAATGAGTTTTTGCCTTGATGGCCCTGAATCCCCGGTGCCGCAGCGGCGCCGAACCTGCATGATGCACCCATGTTCCGTTTCATCCTGACGCGCGTCAGCCTCATCATTCCGACCTTCATCGGGATGACGCTGCTCGCGTTCTTCCTGATCCGTCTGGTGCCGGGCGACCCGATCGAGACCCTGGCCGGTGAGCGCGGCATTGACGCCGCGCGCCATGCCCTGCTGCTCAAGGAATACGGGCTGGACCAGCCAGTGCTTACGCAGTACGGCATCTACATCACGAAGGTGCTGCATGGGGACCTGGGCAAGTCCATCATCACGCAGGAGCCGGTGATCAGCGAGTTCCTGACGCTTTTCCCCGCCACCATTGAACTGGCGGTCTGCGCCATCTTGTTTGCGCTGCTGCTGGGCATACCGGCGGGCATCATCGCGGCGGTGAAGCGCAACTCGGTGTTTGACCATGGCGTGATGACGGTGTCCCTCACCGGTTACTCGATGCCGATTTTCTGGTGGGGCCTGCTGCTCATCATGCTGTTCTCGGTGCAGTTCAACCTCACGCCGGTGTCGGGGCGCATCGCGGTGGCCTACTTCATTGAGCCCACGACGGGTTTCCTGTTGATCGACTCGCTGCTTTCGGGCGACAAGGGCGCATTCTGGTCTGCCATCAAGCACCTCATCCTGCCAACCATTGTGCTGGGCACCAACCCGCTGGCCGTGGTCGCGCGGATGACGCGTTCGGCCATGCTGGAAGTGCTGGGTGAGGACTACATCCGCACGGCGCGCGCCAAGGGCCTGTCTTCGTTCCGCGTGGTGGCGCTTCATGCGCTGCGCAATGCGCTGATTCCGGTCGTCACGGTGATCGGCCTGCAGGTGGGGGTGCTGTTCACCGGCGCCATCCTGACCGAGACGATTTTTTCCTGGCCGGGCGTGGGCAAATGGCTGATCGAGGCGATCAACCGGCGCGACTATCCGGTGCTGCAGGGCGGCATGCTGCTGCTGGGTGTGGTCGTCATGCTTGTCAACCTGCTGGTAGATGTGACCTACGGCATCATCAATCCAAGGATCAGATGACCCCCCCGAAGCAACCTTCGGTTGCCTCCCCCCAGGGAGGGCGCCTCCAGCGGCCCGGCGGAGCCGGTTCCGCGGCGCCCACCACTATGTCTGCTCCGCCTGGACCTTGGCGTGAGTTCTGGATTTCGTTTTCTGCCAACAAAGGTGCTGTTGCCGGCATGGTCGTGGTCGCCCTGCTGATCCTGGTGGCCATCTTCGCGCCGCTGATGGCGCCGCACATTCCCGACCAGACCAACAGCGCCGCCTTTCTCAGGCCGCCGTTCTGGCAGGAGGGCGGCTCGGCGACCTACCTGCTGGGCACAGACGCGATCGGCCGCGACATCCTTTCGCGCTTGATGTATGGCGCGCGCCTGTCGTTGTCGATTGCCCTGGCGGTGGTGCTGATCGCGCTGCTGCTGGGAATTTCGCTCGGCCTCATCGCCGGGTTTTATCGCGGGATCATCGAGATATTCATCATGCGGGTGATGGACATCATCCTCACGCTGCCCAGTTTGCTGCTGGCCATCGTGATCGTGGCCATCCTCGGGCCGGGGCTGACCAATGCCATGCTGGCCGTGGCGGTGGTGGTGCTGCCGCATTACGTGCGCATCACGCGCGCGGCCGTGATCGGTGAGGTGTCCAAAGACTATGTGACAGCTGCGCGTATCAGCGGCGCGGGCACCTTGCGCCTGATGTTCAGCGAGGTGCTGCCCAACTGCGCGGCGCCGCTCATCGTGCAGGCATCGCTGGGCGTGTCTACCGCCATCCTGGACGCAGCGGCACTGGGCTTTCTCGGCCTGGGCGCGCAGCCGCCATCCCCCGAATGGGGCACCATGCTGGCCGACGCGCGCGAGTTTGTGCTGCGCGCGTGGTGGGTGGTGACCTTCCCCGGCCTCATGATTGTCATCGCCGTGCTGGCGTTCAACCTGCTGGGCGACGGGCTGCGTGATGCGCTTGACCCAAAGCTGAAGCGATAGGGCAAAGTTCAAATGCCGTTACTTGAGATCAAAAATCTTTACGTGGACTTCCCCACGCAGGGGGCGGTGATGCAGGCGGTCGACGGCGTCAGCCTGTCGCTGGAAGAAGGCGAGGTGCTCGGCATCGTCGGTGAGTCGGGCTCGGGCAAGAGCGTGACCATGATGGCGTTGATGGGCCTGATCGGCTACCCCGGCCGCGTGCGCGCCGACACCCTGCGCTTTGCCGGGAAAGACCTGCTGGGCATCTCCGACCGCGAGCGCCGCGCGCTGGTGGGCAAGGACGTGGCCATGATTTTCCAGGAACCCACCACCAGCCTGAACCCCTGCTTCACCATCGGCTTCCAGCTCATGGAAACGCTCAGGCTGCATCTGCAGATGGACAGGAAGGCCGCGAAGAAACGCGCGATTGAACTGCTCGAACAGGTCGGCATCCCGGCTGCCGCCTCGCGCCTGTCCGACTACCCGCACCAGATGTCTGGTGGCATGAATCAGCGGGTGATGATTGCGATGGCGATCGCCTGCAACCCGCGCCTGCTGATTGCGGATGAGCCCACCACGGCCCTGGACGTGACCATCCAGGCCCAGATCCTGGACCTGCTGCGCAACCTTCAAAAGGAACGCGGCATGGCGCTGGTGCTGATCACGCACAACATGGGCGTGGTCAGCGAAATGGCCCAGCGGGTGGCGGTGATGTATGCCGGGCAGGTGGTGGAAGAGCGCGCAGTCGATGCGCTTTTCACGGCGCCGCAGCATCCTTATACCGAGGCCCTGCTGGCCGCGCTGCCCGAACGCAGCCCGGCGGATGGGCGGCTTGCAACCATCCCCGGCGTCGTGCCTGGTTTGCACGACCGCCCAACCGGCTGCCTGTTCGCGCCACGCTGCGCGTATGCCACTGAGCATTCGCGCGCAGTGCGGCCTGAGTTGCGCGAGTGGCAAGGCGGCATGGTGCGCTGCCACTACGCGCTGGGTGATCCGGCCAGGGCCGGGAAAATCGCGCAAGACACGCCGGTGGAGCAGGAGCTCGAATGAACCTCGCACCCAACTGCGCAGCTTGCTCCCTCCCCCTCTGGGGAAGGGATCACACAAGTACCGCGCCATGAGCCAGATCGTCGCCCAGGCCAAAGACCTCCAACGCGTCTACGAGATCCGCCGCGGCCTGTTCAGGCCGCCCGCGCAACTGCAGGCTGTAGGCGGCGTGTCGTTCACGCTGGAGGCAGGCAAGACGCTCGCCGTGGTGGGTGAGTCCGGCTGCGGCAAGTCCACCCTGGCGCGCATGGTCTCGTTGATTGAAAAGCCGACCTCGGGCAGCTTTGAACTGGACGGCATGGAGACCGCCACCCACGGCGCCGGCATGTCCGCCAGCCAGTCCGCCCAATTGCGCCGCACGGTGCAGCTCGTATTTCAGAACCCTTACAGCTCCCTCAACCCGCGCAAGAAAATCTCCGACATCCTGGAAGGCCCGCTGCAGATCAACATGCCGTTTGGCAAGGCCGAGCGGCAGCAGCGCGCGCGCGACATGCTGGCCCAGGTCGGCCTGCGTCCCGAACACGCCAACCGCTACCCGCACATGTTCTCAGGCGGGCAGCGCCAGCGCATCGCGATTGCCCGCGCGCTGATGCTCAGCCCCAAGCTGGTGGTGGCCGACGAGCCGGTGTCGGCGCTGGACGTGTCCATCCAGGCGCAGGTGCTCAACCTGCTGGCTGATTTGCAGGCGCAGCTGGGCCTGGCTTACCTGTTTATCTCGCACGACCTGGCAGTGGTGCGGCACATTGCGCATGACGTGCTGGTGATGTATCTGGGCCATGCGGTGGAGCAGGGGCCCAAGGCCAGGATCTTTGCGCAGCCCCTGCATCCGTACACCCAGGCGCTGCTGGCTTGCACCCCCGGCGTCGCCAGTCGCACCGCCCCCACGAACCGCATTGTGCTGAAGGGCGAACTGCCCTCGCCGCTCAACCCACCGACTGGCTGCGTGTTCTCCACTCGCTGCCCCTACGTGCAGCAGCGCTGCGTAGAGGAGCGGCCCCTGCAGCGCCTGGTGGATGAACGTCTCGTGGCCTGCCACTATGCCGAACAGTTTTTTGTTCAGGGTTTCCCACTAGCGGCATCTGCCGATAATGTTTCTCTTGCCCCAGCGGCTGCCCTAAATTTCCTTCAAGGAGTCCCCCCATGAAACCATTCAACCTCAGCAAGCACTTTGCGCTGGCGGCACTGGCCGTACCGGTGCTGCTAGTCGCAGGCGGCGCATCTGCCAAGACGCTGGTGTACTGCTCCGAAGGCAGCCCCGAGAATTTCTACCCCGCCGTCAACACCACGGGCACGTCGTTTGACGCCAACTCGCAGATTTACAGCCGCATCGTTGAATTCGAGCGTGGCACCACCAAGGTCGTGCCGGGCCTGGCCGAGAAATGGACCATTTCGCCCGACGGTCTGGAGTACACCTTCTTCCTGCGCAAGGGTGTCAAGTGGCACAGCAACAAGAGCTTCACGCCCTCGCGTGACTTCAACGCTGACGACATGATCTTTGCGATCAACCGCCAGTGGAAGGAAGACAGCCCCTTCTTCAAGGTCACCAGCTCCAACCACAGCTACTTCAATGACATGGGCATGCCCAAGCTGCTCAAGTCGGTCGACAAGGTGGACCAGTACACCGTCAAGATCGTGCTGAACAAGCCTGAGGCCCCGTTCCTGTCGAACCTGGCGATGGAATACGCCGGCATCCAGTCGCAGGAATATGCAGTCGCCATGCTGCAAAAGGGCACGCCCGAGAAGATTGACCAGGACCCCATCGGCACCGGCCCCTTCATGCTGGTGCAGTACCAGAAAGACGCCGTGATCCGCTACAAGGCCTTCCCGCAGTTCTGGGGTGGCAAGGCCAAGATTGACGACCTGGTGTTCTCGATCACGCCCGATGCGTCAGTGCGCTGGGCCAAGCTGCAAAAAGGCGAGTGCCATGTCATGCCCTACCCCAACCCGGCCGACCTGGACGCCATCCGCAAGGACAACAATATGGTAGTGCTAGAGCAGGCTGGTTTGAACATTGGCTACCTGGCCTACAACACCACCAAGAAGCCATTTGACGACGTCCGCGTGCGCAAGGCGATCAACATGGCCATCGATAAAAAGGCCATCGTGTCCGCGGTCTACCTGAGCACCGGTGTGGCCGCAACCAACCCCATCCCGCCGACACAATGGTCCTATAACAAATCCATCAAGGACGACGTGTATGACCCAGTCGCCGCCAAGAAGGCACTGGCTGCCGCCGGTTACCCCAACGGCTTTAC
>JACMQX010000225.1 GCA_014376765.1 Ramlibacter sp.
GGCGCTTTGCCAAGCGGCGAGAGGCTATGGATGAGGTGATGGACTGGATCAACTTCTACAACCACAAAAGATTGCACTCGACGCTTGGCTATGTCAGTCCGATGACGTTTGAGCAACGCTGGATCGCGGCCCAGCAGCAAGTCAGGAAGTCCGCATAATTGGCAGCTTATGGAGTGCGGACAACAGGGGCAAGGTCAGGCACAAAGCGCTAGCCCCACAAGTCAAGCGCGCAACGATTGGATGCCTGGTGTCTGAACACCAAATGTCCGAGCGCCACGCCTGCGCCCTTGTGGGGCTAAGCCGTGACACCTACCGCCATGAGGGGCACGCTCAACATTGAGCTGCGCGAACAGATAGTGCAGACCGCCCACGCCCGCCGGCGATGGGGCTATCGCATGATCCACGACGTACTGCGCCCGCAATATCCGGGGATCAATCACAAGCGGGTGTACCGCATCTACACAGCAGAAGGCCTGTCGATCAGGAAACGCAAGAGGGCCTTGCGCATTAGCGTGCGCGTGCCGCTGGTGGCTGCAATGGCTGTGAATCAGACCTGGAGCATGGACTTTGTGAGCGATGCAATCGCCCGCCCGAGCGCGGTGTCACGGCGGATCAAATGCCTCACGGTGGCAGATGACTTCACGCGCGAATGCGTGGACATCACAGCTGACTTCGGAATTGGCGGAGCCTACGTCACGCGGCTACTGGACCGGGCCGCCACGTTCAGGGGCTACCCTAAAGAAATCAGAACCGACAACGGACCGGAATTCACATGCCGGGCATTTATGACATGGACACAGACGCACGGCATCAAGCACATCCTGATCGAGCCAGGCTGCCCGACGCAGAACGCATACATCGAGAGCTTCAATGGAACCTTCGGAGACGAGTGCCTGGACGAGAGCTGGTTCGAGTCGCTGGAGCAGGCCCGCCAGATCATTGCCACATGGCGAAGCGACTACAACGAGCCCAGACCGCACAGCAGTTGCGGGCGTGTGCCGCCAGCGACCTTCGCCGCTTTGAATCGCCAGTTAACTGGCGATTCAAAGCATGAGAACAAGACAAATGCAGGAATCAGTTAATCTTGCCAACCCCGTATTTCTGTAATTTAGATTGGTATGGAGATTGGGGGCAGGTCAGTGATCTGATGCATGAAGACCCGAGACAAAAAAAGCCCGGTACGCTAATGAGCGTGCGGGCAATTGAGGGGGCCTGGTACTGTCTGAAACAGTGATTTGGTGCCGATTATCGGAATCGAACTGATGACCTACCGCTTACAAGGCGGTTGCTCTACCAACTGAGCTAAATCGGCGGGAACACTATTTTAACGGGCGAAGGCCGCATCCAATGCAATCGCGCGTTCATTTAACGCGTTTTAGCGAGGGCCGCGAACCACCTGTGGGAGGCCGGGGCGGCTCGCCGTCTGCCCCATCGTTACTGCCGTGGCCTGAGTCTGTAGGGACCAGCTGAACCACCTTCGGCTCCAGGTCAACGTGCCTGGCGTTGTCGGGCACGCTGGACAACATGGCCGGCCCTTTGGGCGACTCATCCGCAGCGTCTGAAGACACGGGCACTGGGAAAGCCATACCTTGTCCGTTTTCACGTGCATAGATCGCGATGACACGGCTGACGGGCACCATGATCTCGCGCGCCGTCCCGGCAAAGCGCGCCCTGAACTCGATGAAGTCATTGCCCAACTTGAGCGAGCTGGTTGCATCAAAGCTGATGTTCAGCACGATCTCTCCATTCTTGACATACTCGCGCGGCACCTGAACCGTCTCGTCGACCAGCACCGCGACATAGGGTGTGAAGCCGTTGTCGGTGCACCAGTCGTACAGGGCGCGAATTAGGTAAGGTCGGGTGGAGGTCGAGTCCAGTGCATTCATCATGGCAAATGACCCGTCCTTACTTGCGCATGACCTTTTCGGACGGCGTCAGCGCCTCAATGTAGGCCGGGCGCGAGAAGATGCGCTCGGCATACTTGAGCAGCGGCGCAGCGTTCTTGCTGAGATCGATGCCGTAGTAATCAAGGCGCCAGAGCAACGGCGCAATCGCCACGTCCAGCATCGAGAAATTCTCGCCCAGCATGTACTTGTTCTTGAGGAACACGGGTGCGAGCTGGGTCAGGCGGTCGCGAATATGGGCGCGGGCTTTTTCAAGTGCTTTTTCATTGGACTTGGCGGCGCGTGATTCCAAGGTGGTCACGTTGGTGAACAGCTCCTTCTCGAAATTGAGCAGGAACAGGCGCACACGGGCGCGGTCCACCGGATCGCCAGGCATCAGCTGGGGATGCGGGAAACGCTCGTCAATGTACTCATTGATAATGTTGGACTCATACAGGATCAGATCGCGTTCCACGAGGATGGGAACCTGGCCGTATGGGTTCATCACGTTAATGTCTTCGGGCTTGTTGTAGAGATCGACGTCGCGAATCTCAAAGTCCATACCTTTTTCAAACAGCACAAAACGGCAACGATGGGAAAAAGGGCAGGTTGTTCCTGAATACAGCACCATCATGGTGGGGGCTCCTAAAAATCAAAAAGAGTGGGCGCGGAAATCGCGACCACTCCAGGAAGTGCGCAAGCCCGGCAAACCAGGCTGCGGTCTCACTTTTACTTGACGTCTTTCCAGAACGACGCGTTGAGGCGCCACGCAATGGCGGTGAAGATCAACAGGAAGATCAGCACACCAACGCCGACGCGGACCCGGGTGTTCTGGGCGGGCTCGCTCATCCATTGCATGTAGTTCACAAGGTCACCGACAGCCCGGTCGTACTGGACCGACGTCATGGCGCCCGGTGCAATCTGCTCCCAGCCCTTGAAAATCTGGACCTGATGGCCGTGCTCTAGACGCTCTTCAAACACCGGCTTGCGGACTCCCTGCACTTCCCACAGAACGTGCGGCATGCCGACGTTCGGGAATGCGAGGTTGTTCCAGCCTGTCGGCTTGGTTTCATCGCGATAAAAAGTACGCATGTACGTGTACAGATAATCGGCGCCCGTCCCTTTGCCAGCAGCAGCCCGCGAGCGCGCCACCAGCGTGAGGTCAGGTGGGTTCGCTCCGAACCAGACGCCCGCCTGCTTGGGATCGATCGCAGACTTCATGGTGTCACCGACTTTATCAGTGGTGAACAACAGGTTGTCTTTGATCTGCTGCTCGGACAGGCCAATGTCCTTCAGACGGTTAAAGCGCATGAAGGCTGCCGAATGGCAGTTCAGGCAGTAGTTGACGAACAGTTTGGCGCCGTTTTGCAGCGACGTCAGGTCATTGGTTTTGTTGGGGGCTTTGTCCCACGCAATGCCGCCTTCGCTGGCATGTGCGGGACCGGCCAGCAGTCCCACCGTAAGGCTGGCAGCTGCGATGAGGCTGAAAACGAGTTTCTTCATTGTTATTGTCTCCCGCTCAATGCGCGGCGAATGTGATTCGATCGGGCACGGGCTTGGGATCACCCAGGCGGCTCCACCACGGCATCAGCAGGAAAAAGCCGAAATAGAACAAGGTGCCAATCTGCGAAATGCGCTCCCCCATGGGCGAGGGCGGTTGCGTGCCAAGGTAAGCCAGCACTACAAAGTTCACGACGAACACTGCATAGACATACTTGTGCCAGTCGGGGCGATAGCGGATCGACCTGACCGGGCTGTAGTCCAGCCATGGCAGGAAGAACAGGATGATGACGGCGCCGCCCATGACCACCACGCCCCAGAACTTGGCATCGATGGACAACATCATGGCTACAGCCACGAGGGCAACAACCACGATGACACCCTTGAACAGGTTGGGCATCCGGAACTTCCAGACGCTGAATGCGGCAGCACCCACCACGCAGGCGATCAGCACAAAGATGAACTCGTCTGTGATGGCTCGCAGCATCGAATAGTAGGGCGTGAAGTACCAGACCGGCGCGATGTGCAGCGGCGTCTTGAGCGAGTCAGCCGGGATGAAGTTGTTGTATTCAAGGAAGTAACCACCGAACTCAGGCGCAAAGAAAATGATCGCGGAGAACGCCATGAGGAATACGGACACAGCAAAGATGTCGTGCACCGTGTAGTAGGGGTGAAACGGGATCCCGTCAAGCGGATGGCCTTGTGCATCACGCGGAGCATTTGGCCCCTTGATCTCGACGCCATCCGGGTTGTTTGAACCCACTTCATGCAGCGCGATGATGTGCGCTGCAACCAGGCCCAACAGCACCAGCGGCACGGCAATGACGTGGAAGCTGAAGAACCGGTTGAGCGTGGCGTCGCTGACCACGTAGTCGCCACGGATCAGCAATGCCAGGTCCGGGCCGATAAAGGGAATGGCAGAGAACAGGTTCACGATCACCTGAGCACCCCAATAGCTCATCTGGCCCCAGGGCAGCAGGTAACCCATGAAGGCTTCGGCCATCAGGCAGAGGAAAATTGCGCAACCAAAGATCCAGACAAGTTCGCGCGGCTTCCGGTAGCTGCCGTAGATCAGCCCGCGGAACATATGCAGGTAGACGACGACGAAAAACGCTGAAGCACCCGTCGAATGCATGTAGCGGATAAGCCAGCCCCAGGGCACGTCGCGCATTATGTATTCGACCGATGCAAACGCCATTGCTGCGTCAGGCTTGTAATGCATAACCAGGAAAATCCCGGTCACGATCTGAATCACAAGAACCAACAGGGCGAGCGCGCCGAAAACGTACCAGAAGTTGAAGTTCTTCGGGGCGTAATACTCGCTCAGGTGCTCCTTGTAGAGCTTGCTGGCGGGAAACCTGTTGTCGACCCAGGTAATCAGCTTTTCGCCGTAGCCGGCGTTAGGAGACACTTCTTTGAATTGCGCCATGTTCTTGATCCTCAAGCCTTCTTGTCTTCGCCGACCAAAACTCTGGTATCGGACAAGTACATATACGGTGGCACCTCAAGGTTGTCAGGTGCGGGTTTGTTCTTGAAGACCCGGCCCGCCATATCGAAGGTAGAGCCGTGGCAGGGGCAGAGAAAACCGCCGCTCCACGAGTCTGGCAGAGCTGCCTGCGCACCAGTGGCAAACTTGTCACTTGGCGAGCAGCCCAGGTGGGTGCAGATGCCAACGGCGACGAAGAACTCAGGCTTGATCGACCGGCCTTCATTGCGCGCGTAGGGCGGGGTGAGCTCGCCAGGCTTTCGCTCGGACTTCGGGTCCGCAAGCATGGCATCGTTTTTGGGCAGCGCCGCGATCTGCTCAGGCGTGCGTCTGACAATCCAGACCGGTTTACCGCGCCACTCGACGGTCAATTTTTCGCCGGGTTTGATGGCGCTGATGTCTACCTCTATTGAGGCACCGGCGGCGCGGGCGCGCTCGGAGGGCTCAAAGCTGCTGACAAAAGGAACGGCGACCGCTACGCCGCCTACAGCACCTGCACAGGTAGACGCGATCATCCACGTCCGTTTGCTGGTGTCGACTGGGGTGTCACTCATGGAAATCCTCAACTGGAACAACGCCTGGATAGGCTCAACTTACTCACTCAAGGATTGTAGCTGACAGGTCGTTTCTCATTCACGGTCGCGTGGCGCTTGACACGGCGTGCGCCTCGTTAATACTTCACAGGTCATCCATATTTAGTGAGAACCAGCATGAGCGTGATGAAGGAATTCAAGGAATTTGCCGTCAAGGGCAACGTGATCGACCTGGCCGTCGGTGTGATCATCGGCGCAGCATTCGGCAAAATCGTCGACTCCATCGTCAGCGACCTGATCATGCCGATCGTGGGTGCGATTTTTGGGAAGCTTGACTTTTCCAGCCTGTTCGTCACGTTGGCCATGCCTCCGGCCGGCACCGCAATGACGCTTGAAGCACTCAAGAAGGCCGGCGTTCCGGTCCTGGCTTATGGCAACTTCATCACCGTGGCGGTCAACTTCATCATCTTGGCATTCATCATCTTCATGATGGTGCGCCAGATCAACAAAATGAAGCGTGAAGCGCCGGCTGCGGTCGCTGCACCGGCCGCGACGCCCGAGGACGTCCTCTTGTTGCGGGAAATCCGCGACTCCCTGAGAAGATAGGCTGCCAAACCAGTGCGGAGCAGCCAGCACGCTCAACTGGCCAATTGCCGGGCCATCCGGATTGCAGCAACGAGGCTTGAGGAATCCGCAATGCCCCGGCCTGCAATGTCGAATGCCGTGCCGTGGTCCGGGCTGGTGCGAATAAGTGGCAGGCCCAGCGTTACATTCACGCCCTGCTCCACGCCCAGGTATTTGACCGGGATCAGGCCCTGGTCGTGATACATGGCAACCACGGCATCGAACTCTCCCGCCCTGCCGCTGGTGGCTCGCGCCCGCATGAAGACCGTGTCGGGCGCAAAGGGGCCGCGCACCTGCAGGCCTTCAGCGCGCGCTACCGCAATGGCCGGGCTGATGATGTCGATCTCCTCGCGACCGAAAAGCCCGCCCTCCCCCGCATGCGGGTTGAGGCCCGCCACGCCGATTCGCGGCGCATGGCCAAGTGACTTGAACAACGCAGCGTGGGTGATCCGGAGGGTCTGCAGGACGCTGGCAAAGGTGACTGACTCGATGGCATCGCGGAGCGACAGGTGGATGCTGACGAGCACTGTGCGCAGTTCATCGTTGGCCAGCATCATGCGCACCGGCACGTCCGCGACGCCGCGGCCCAAAAACGCAGCAGCTTCAGCCTGCAGGAGCTCCGTGTGGCCAGGGAACTTCACACCTGCTGCAGACAGCGCTTCCTTGTGAAGCGGCGCGGTCACCATGGCCGACACCTCCCCCTTCAATGCTGCTTGCGCCGCCCAGATGACGCATTCGGCCGCCATCCGGCCTGCTTGCCCACTGACGACCCCTACCGGCGCAGGCGATGAGGAAGCAACGACCTGCAGCAGCGGGATGCAGCGCCGCGGTGCAGTCAACGCCTCGCCTGGCGATTCGATCAGCGCCACTGGCAAGACTGTGGGGCCGCCTTGGCTGATGAACTGCGCGCCGCGCCGCATGGCCATGACGTCACCCGCCACGAAGCAGCCTTGCGTCACGTCAGGCGCGTCGCGAAACGCCTTGGCAATGATCTCGGGACCGATGCCGGCGGGGTCGCCCAGCGTAATGGCAATGGGAGCGGTGTTCATGGCGTCAGGCGGGGTTGTCGATATCAATAAATTCGTGGGCCACGCCGAATTGAGCCGCCACACTTGCCGCCACTGCCGCAGCGCCGTAGCGCTCGGTCGCGTGGTGGCCACAGGCGAGATAGGCCACGCCGCACTCCCGGGCGTAGTGCGCTTGCGGCTCGGAGATTTCACCCGTGATGAATGCCTGCGCGCCGGCAGCAATGGCTTCTTCGAAATACCCCTGTGCGCCGCCTGTGCACCAGGCAATCCTGCGAAGCGGCCCAGCTGCCCCGGCAACCAGCACGACTGGGTGTTGCAGCACGTCCTGCACGTGAGTCGCCAAAGCCTGCGCGCTGGCAAAGTCTTCGCCCCCCGCTGGGCCTCCCATAAAACCCAGGTCCTGCTCACCGAAACGCGCGGTGGCCTGCAAGCCAAGTTTGAGCGCGAGCTGGGCGTTGTTGCCCAGTTCCGGATGCGCATCCAGAGGCAAGTGGTACGCAAAGAGATTGATGTCGTGCGTCAGAAGCAGCGCCAGCCTCTGCTTCATCCAGCCGGTCACGCGCCCATCCTGGCCGCGCCAGAACAGGCCGTGATGGACAAATACGGCGTCAGCCCCGGTTTGCACGGCAGCCTCGATCAACGCCCGGCTTGCGGTAACGCCGGAGACGATTTTTCCGACCTCGGGCTTGCCCTCGACCTGCAGGCCGTTGGGGCCGTAGTCCTTGTAGCGGCCGGGTTGTAGCAAGGTGTCAAAGGCCTGCAGAAGCTGTTGCTGGGTGGCCATGTTGTGCGGTTCCAAAAAAGGGAAAGTGATCCTGATTGTGAATGAGTCGCCACCGGTGCGGGCTTGCCGTCTGCGGGCGTGGGGCCAGACGTCTACACTCAGGACATGTCCCGCGCGCAGGCGCCTCAATCACATCATCATGCGTCGTTATTGGCTGATCTTTTCGCAAGCTGTCACTGTCCTGGTGGCGGCCTGGTTCGTTGTCGCCACCCTGCAGCCGCAATGGCTGGGCAGGCGCAGCGCGCCAGGCACCGGCGCCGTGGCGCTGATCGAGGCTCCGTCCACGGGCGCTGTGCCGGCTGGCAGCTTCCGTGCCGCCGCCCAGAGAGCGTCGGCGGCCGTGGTCAGCGTTAGCACCAGCAAGACCGCAGCCAAGGGGCCGCACAGCGACGACCCGTGGTTCAAGTTCTTTTTCGGCGAACAGGGCCAGCAGGCCCAAAGCGGGCTTGGCAGCGGAGTGATCGTGAGCGCAGACGGCTACATCCTCACCAACAACCACGTGGTTGAAGGCGCGGATGACATTGAGGTCATCCTTAATGACGCCCGCCGCGCCCGCGCGCGCGTCATCGGCACTGACCCGGACACCGACCTGGCCATTCTCAAGATCGACCTGGACCGTCTGCCGGTGATCGTGCTGGGCAATTCGGACGACCTGCAGGTTGGTGACCATGTGCTGGCCATCGGTAACCCCTTTGGTGTAGGCCAGACCGTCACAGGCGGCATCGTGAGCGCCCTGGGCCGCAACCAGCTGGGCATCAACACCTTTGAAAATTTCATCCAGACCGATGCGGCCATCAATCCCGGCAACTCGGGCGGCGCGTTGGTGGATGTGAGCGGCAACCTGTTGGGCATCAACACCGCCATCTACTCACGCTCGGGCGGCAGCATGGGGATCGGCTTTGCGATTCCGGTGTCGACCGCCAAACTGGTGCTTGAAGGCATTGTCAAAGACGGTCAGGTAACCCGCGGCTGGATCGGCGTGGAGCCAAACGATTTGTCACCAGAGCTGGCCGAAACATTTGGCGTGAAGGCCAAAGAGGGCGTCATCATCACCGGCGTGCTGCAAAACGGGCCAGGCGCGCAGGCCGGCATCAAACCGGGCGATGTGATCGTCAAGGTCGGCGGCAAGGCCGTGACCAGTGTGTCGGAGCTGCTGTCTGCGGTGGCTGCTCTCAAGCCGGGAATGCCAGCCAAATTCGGCCTGTTGCGCAGCGAGGACGAGGTCGATGTGAATGTCACGCCGGGCGTGCGGCCCAAGCCCGGCAAAGTCAAGCCGTAACACGTTGAGGTACCGCGTTAACCGGGATGGAGACTCAGGACTCTGAAGGTTCCGCCTCAGGCGCCTTGGTGTGCTTGACGAAAGCATGCGCAACCACGATGCCGACTTCATACAGACCACCCACGACGCCAAGCAGCATCAACATGGATCCAGCGTCTGGCGGCGTGACGAGCGCCGTGCCCACTGAGGCTGCAACCCAGAAGTAACCCCGGTGCTCTCGCAATTGGGCCGTCGTGACCACACCCATACGCACCAGCAGGACCACAGCAATGGGCACTTCAAACGCAATGCCGAACGCGAGGAACATACCGAGCACGAAGCTGAGGTACTCCTCAATGTCTGGCGCGGCAGTGATGGACTTGGGCGCAAAGCTCTGGATGAAGGCAAACACCTTGCCAAACACAAAGTAATAACAAAACGCCACGCCAATGAAAAACAGCAGCGTGCTGGACACCACCAGCGGGAGCACCAGCTTTTTTTCGTGTGAATAAAGGCCTGGCGCAACGAAGGCCCACAGCTGGTAGAGCACCACCGGAAGCGCTGCCAGAAAGGCTGCCATGAACAGGATCTTGATCGGCACCACAAACGGCGACACCACGTTGGTGGCGATCAGCGTAGCGCCTTTGGGTAGCGTGGCGATCAGTGGCGCAGCAAGAAAGTCATACAGCGCACCCGGTCCGGGCCAGACAAAGGCGAGAAAGGCCGCCACGATACCCACAGCCAGCGCCGCCTTCATGAGCCGGTCGCGCAATTCGACCAGATGCTGGACAAAAGGCTGCTCAGTGCCGGCGAGTTCGTCTTCGGCAGATTTCTGGGGATCGGACATCAATTGAATTTATGGGGACGGAAACGCGCCACTCGGGCTGCGCCGGACAGTGCCTTGGTGCGCACGCCCGCACGGGCCTTGTACCAATGCGGCGTGGCACCTTGCTTGAGGCGCCAATTTTTCTTGGGGTGCTTGTAGGCAGGAAAGGATGGCGAAGCCTCTGCGGCGGCAGATGCAATGCCCGTCGTCTCGGCCCATTGCTTTTCAAAGTCGCTGGAGCTGGTCTGGATGGAGTTCTCCACATCGCGGGCGGCGCCCACAACGGTGTCCTTCATCTTGCGCAGCTCGTCCAACTCCATGGAGCGGTTGACCTCGGCCTTGACATCCGCCACATAGCGCTGGGCTTTGCCAAGCAGCATGCCCACGGTGCGTGCCACCCGAGGCAGCTTCTCGGGGCCGATGACGATGAGTGCCACCGCGCCGATCATCGCGATCTTGGTGATGCCGATGTCGATCACGTCAGCCGCCTCAGGTCAGCTGCATCCCGTGGGAAGCAGCGAGTACACGAAGTGACAAGCACGTGGGTCACGGTTCAGCTCTTCTGGCGGGCTTCCACGTCGATCGTGGTCTTCTCGGCGGTCGCGTTATTGACCTGGGCCGCCGGTGCTGCCGCAGGCTTTTCTTCAGCGGACGAAGAACCGCCGTCTTTCACCCCGTCCTTGAAGCCCTTGACGGCTCCACCCAGGTCGGAGCCCATGTTCTTGAGCTTCTTGGTGCCGAACACCATGACCACAATCAGCAGCACGATCAGCCAGTGCCAGATGGAAAATGAACCCATGACTTCACTCCTTGTTAATTCGTCCGGAAAGTTGGCACCAGCAGATTGCCTGCCTTGGCCCATGCCGATCAGAACGTCGATACACCCAGATTTTAGGCGCAGCCCGTAAAGGCAGGATTAACCCTGCCCCCCTTGGCCCTATCCTTCAACCCTTCTTCCACGGACGCGGCCCGCCAATCACGTGAATGTGCAGGTGATGCACCTCCTGCATCCCCTGCACTCCCGTGTTGATGATGATGCGGAAACCGCCTTCAGGGTAAGGCTCGCAACCCTGCTGTTTCGCCAGTTGCGGTGCCAGGGCCATCATGCGTCCAAGAATCTCTGTATGTTCAGGGCCCACATGGGCCATTGACGCGATGTGCTGCTTGGGGATCAACAGAAAATGAACTGGCGCCCATGGGTTGATGTCGTGGAAGACGAGGATGTCCTCGTCCTCATAGACCTTGCTGGACGGGATCTTGCCCTCGGCGATCTTGCAGAAAATACAGTTGGCGTCAGTGCTCATGCGGACTTGTCCCAGATGGGGTTCAAATTCAAACCTCAGGCTGGCCGTGCGTTGCTGAACCGGATCCAGCCCCGGATGCAGCGGTACAGGTACCACAGGCCGATGACCGTGTAGGCAGCCGCGCCCGGCAGGAAAAACAGCAGCCATAGCGGTGACGTCACCACCAGCCACGCCAGCGTCCACCAGAAGGTGCTGATCATGTAGTTGTGGTGGCTGATGTAGAGGATGTCGGGTTCATCGCTGCGTTTGATGTAGTTCACGATCAGCGCAATGACGGCCAGCGAGCCCATGCTGGCCCACGCCACCGTATGTAGCCCGTACAACACGTTCATCACGGTGCGGTCACCTGAAGATTTGGGCGACTCGAACGCCTGGTAGTCGGTTTCACTCATTCCCCGGTTCCTTCGCGTTGCTGGGCCTTTCGCAAGGCCTTTTCCTCGATGCCGCTCGTTCCCTCGCGGCGCTCCAGTTCGGCCAGCACATCAGACGGCGCCAAGCCGTAGTGCGCCAACGCGATCATTGAGTGAAACCAGAGGTCGGCGACCTCGTAGACTATTTTCTGGGCGTCACCGCCATGATCGGCATCCTTGGCGGCCATGACCACTTCGGTGGCCTCCTCGCCGATCTTTTTGAGGAACGCATCCGGGCCTTTGTGCAGCAGCCGCGCGATGTAGCTGGCAGCCGGGTCGCCGCCGTGAGCAGGCTTTCGGCTTTCAATAACGGCTGCCAGCCGGGCCAGTGAATCGTTGGAGGTCATTGCACTACTTGTAGATGGATTCAGGGTCTTTCAAGACTGGCTCGGTGACAGTCCACGCGCCGCCTTGCGGCCCGCCTGTCTTTGCATCCCGGTACAGGCTGAAAAAGCAGCTGTGGCGGCCGGTATGGCAAGCAATGCCGGGCTCGTACCCCTGCTGGGTCACCTTGAGCAGCAGCACGTCGCTGTCGCAATCCATGCGGATTTCATGAACGGTCTGGACATGGCCCGACTCCTCGCCCTTGAACCAGAGCTTGCCGCGCGATCGGCTGAAGTAAACAGCGCGGCCAAGCTCCGCCGTTTTGGCCAGAGCCTCGCGGTTCATCCAGGCGAACATCAGCACGTCGTTGCTGCCGACTTCCTGGGCGATTACCGGGATGAGTCCCTTGTCGTCCCACTTCAATTCATCAAGCCATTTCATGGGACTATTGTCAGCGATAACCGCTTAAAGCCGGACCGGGATCCCGCGCTCGTGCATTCGCTGCTTGGCCTGGCCCACGGTGTATTCGTCGTAGTGAAAAATACTCGCGGCGAGCACCGCGTCTGCCCCGCCCTTCTGGATACCGTCGGCCAGGTCGTCCAGGTTGCCCACGCCGCCGGAGGCGATGACGGGGATGTCGAGCGCATCGCTCACGGCGCGTGTCAGCGCCAGGTCAAAGCCGGACTTGGTCCCGTCGCGGTCCATGCTGGTCAGCAGGATTTCGCCGGCGCCATGCTCGGCCATCTGCCGCGCCCAGGCCACGGCGTCCAGCCCGGTGTTCTTGCGGCCGCCGTGGGAGTAGACGTCCCATGAGCCCTTGTCATTGCGCTTGGCGTCAATGGCCACCACGATGCACTGCGCGCCATACCGGGCAGACGCATCACGGATGATTTGCGGGTTGGCGATGGCCGCCGAATTGAAGCTCGTCTTGTCGGCGCCGGCATTGAGCAGGCGGCGCACATCTTCCACCGTGCGCACACCGCCGCCCACTGTAAGGGGAATGAAAACCTGTGAAGCGACGGCCTCGATCATGTGCAGGATGAGGTCGCGGTCGTCGCTGGTGGCGGTGATGTCCAGGAAGGTGAGCTCGTCGGCGCCCTGCTCGTTGTAGCGGGCAGCGATCTCGACCGGGTCGCCGGCATCGCGCAGCTCGACGAAGTTGACGCCCTTGACCACGCGGCCATTGGTGACGTCCAGGCAGGGGATGATTCGTTTGGCGAGCATCAGTCGCCGCCGGGCCGCCCCAAGGCGACTGGCACCCCCTTGGGGGGCAGCGAAGTACACGAAGTGGCAAGCGTGGGGGCCACGTCTTCAGCCGTTCAATTCGTCGGCTCTGGCCTGGGCAAGTGCGAAGTCCAGATCTCCGGAGTAGATTGCACGGCCGCAAATGACACCTTCAATGCCTTCATCTTCCACCGCGCAGAGCTTTTCAATATCGGCCATGTTCGACAAGCCACCCGAGGCAATGACCGGAATGCTCAGCGCCTGCGCCAGCTTGACCGTCGCGTCAATGTTGATGCCTGACAACATGCCATCGCGGCCAATGTCGGTATAGATGATGGACTCAACGCCCCAGTCCTCAAACTTCTTGGCCAGGTCCACCACCTCGTGGCCGGTGAGCTTGCTCCAGCCATCGGTGGCGACCTTGCCGTCCTTGGCGTCCAGCCCCACGATGATGTGCCCGCCAAAAGCCGTGCAGGCGTCCTTGAGGAAACCGGGGTTTTTCACGGCCGCCGTGCCGATGATCACGTATCGCAGGCCGCCGTCGATGTATTTCTCGATGGTGTCCAGGTCGCGGATGCCGCCGCCCAGCTGCACCGGGATGTCGTCGCCCACCGCACGCAGGATGGACTTGATGGCCGCGAAGTTCTGCGGTTTACCGGCGAAAGCACCGTTGAGGTCAACCAGGTGGAGCCGCCGGGCACCCTTCTCAAGCCACGACCGCGCCATGGCTGCGGGGTCCTCACTGAAGATGGTGGACTGGTCCATGTCGCCTTGTTTGAGACGGACGCAGTGACCGTCTTTCAGGTCAATCGCAGGAATGAGGAGCATGGGGCCGTGCGCAGCAGTGGGACAAAAAGGAGACAGTTCAGTGAATCAGGGGGACCATTGCAGAAAATTGCGATAAAGGGTCAGGCCGTGTTCAGCGCTTTTCTCTGGATGGAATTGTGTGCCAAAAATATTATCGCGCGCAACCGCTGCGGTAAAGCGCCCGCCGTAATCGGCTTCGCCTACGCTGTGGCGCGCATCTGACGGTCTGGCGTAGAAACTATGCACGAAATAAAAGTAGCTGTCCTGCGGAATCGTGTCCCACAGCGCGTGCGGGCGAGCCTGGATCACCTGGTTCCA
>JACMQX010000226.1 GCA_014376765.1 Ramlibacter sp.
CAAGCATGATGCTTGGCCTGGCCGAAACCCAGGCGCTGGGCACCGGCCAGCCCGTTGTGCTGGACGGTGTGGCACTGGAGCTGCAACGCAAAGGCGGCGCCAACCAGTTCGTCCTGCTGGCCGATATGGGCCCCGCCGCCCAGGACCACAAGGCCGACATCTACGAGCGCCTTTTTCTGCTGCAAATGATCAGCTGGGCGCAGCCCGGCCTGCGCTATGGCTTCAACGCAGACAGGGCCACGCTCGTGATGTGCCTGGAAGCCAGCTGCGGCCCGGGCGCCGATGGCGAGTGGCTCGCCCGCGTCATTCGCGCGGCGGCGGCTGAGGTCACTCGGCTACGGAGCACGCTGCTGGCGGGCGACACCGGGCCCAAGGGCGATGGCGACACCACGCATCCTTTCCAGGCTGCAGCGAAAAGGTTCGTTGCCATCCACGAGGCGAGCCTTTCGGCCGAACCCGCGCAGGATGCCTCCCCCACTTCTTCCCAGGCGGCATGACATGAACACATTTGACTTCTACACAATCTGCCGCGAGGCCGGGGAACGGCTGGGCCTGGAACACACGGGCGCGCTGGGCACGGGAGACCCGATTGAGGTGAACGGCGTCCACATCGAGGCGCTCTATATCGACGGCCAGGACTCCTGCCTTCTGCAGGCAGATATCGGCGCAATCAACGAAGCTGACCGCGCCGAGGCCTACGAAATCCTGCTGGGCCTGCAACTGCTTGCGTGGGACGACCCGCGCGTGCGCTTTGGCTTTCATCCCCTGCATGAGTCCATCGTGCTGTGCGCGTGGGTCGCGCTGAACGCCAAGGACCAGGGCGAGCAGCTTGCCACGCAACTCGAGGCGATGGCTGCGCAAGTCAACGCATGGCGAGAGGGGCCGTTGGCGGGGCGGGCTTTTGCTCGTTCTGCCGAACTATCCGCCCCGCATGCGCAAGCCGCGCAAGCATCCGCCTGACGCCTGCTTGAGGGTCAACCCCCAACGCCAGAAAGAAAGAGTTGCACATGTCCAATCCCGTCAAAAACAACATTCGGCCGCCAGCCCGCACGCCCCATTTCAGCGTCACCGCTGGGGACCGCGACACGTCGTCGTCCTCGTCTTCGTCTTCCTCGTCACCTTCGAGCTCATCTCAATCGCATCCCGCCACATTGATTCCAGGCCAGTGGGAGACAGTCACCATGCCGGACGGCAACCGGCTGGTGCGCATGGTGGGGCCGGCTCAGCAGACGCTTGCGCCCCAGGCACAGCATCTGGGCGTCATCCCAGCGCCCGGCGCCGACGGCGCGCCCACGTTGAAAGGCCCACAGCGGCCAGAGAGCCCTCACGAGGTCAAAAGTCCGCCGGCATCCGAAGGGCAGCCCGCCAACGAAGCAGGCTCGCCGGACGAGCAGCCGCCGCTCGCGATTCACGTACAAAAGCCAGACCCCGCGCGCGATGCCTTCAAGGCCTGGGCACTTGATCGCAAGGACGAGATCGCGCACTTCCTCCGGACGCCGGGAAAAGCGGTTCCGTTGATCGCCGATCCCGAGCGCTCGCGCGCCCTCATCAACGACCTGGCGGGTGTGGCACCGCAGCAGCTTGCCCTGTTTCCGACGGTGCCCCCAGCCGGAGCAACCTCATGGATGCATGACCTGCAGTCGGTGGCCTATGGGGGCGTTGGCTTGTACATGTATGCGTTCGGCGTGGGCGCGCTCGCCCAGCGCCTCGCGTCGCCAGGCGGCCCCCTGGCGGCTCACCTCGCATTCGGGCTGACGGCTTGCCCAAGCTCGGCAACCCTGGGCGCTGCCTTCGTGGGGGCAACGCGGGCCAACTATGGCGGCTACACATCGCCCGATGGCGCGGGCTGGACCAACTGCGTCACGGCTTATGCAAAATTCATCGAAGCGAAAACGGCAGGCAAACCCGATGAGGCCGCGCAATGCTGGACCCACCTCCAGACGGTGATCGCCGACCTGCGGAAGGACATCAACACCCGCAATGGTCAGACCACCATCCAGGCCTTCCAGCAGGAAGAACTCGTACTCAAGCACCTGATCTACGACTTGAGCCTCCAACATGCGGAGGGTAATCCGGAGGTGCAAGAGCAACTCGTTCGGGCCGAGGCCGATCTGGCCCAGGTTCAGGCGCAGCTCCAGGCGGCCAAGGCCACGCCCCTCACGGCAGAAGGCCTGGGCACCGTAGGCGGCGCCGCCTTCCGCTCCTTCCTGTGCGACGAGTTACCTATCGCCGTTGCCTTCAGCGCCTTCTACATCGCCAACGGCCATTTCTCCGTGATGCTCCGTTCGCAGCTGGACGGACCGGCCAACAACGACCGCGTCAGCTTCCTTGCCGCCGACCTGCTGAACAACTGGGCCTGGGGCATTCTGTCGGGCATGGGCACGGTCGCGCTGCAGTCGGTGCTGCGCCACTCTGTCGAAAATGCACCCCACCCTCGCGGCGTGCATGACGTGACCCTGCATACCCGCACCATCGAGCGGGCGGAGGCAGAGATCGAATGCCTGGAAGAGAACGAGCGCGCGCTGTCACACCTGGTCTCCCGGGCCTGGGGCGAATCGCATCCAGGCAGGGAAGCACTCCAGGCCGGTGCTGTTACGCCATCGCAAGTTGCCATTGCAGAAAAAATCCATACCGAGGCCAATGCGGCACTGGCCAGTGTGCGCGGGAGGATCCGGGAGCTTTCGACGCAGGTGCAGAACCAGTCTGACCGCGTGCGGCGCGATGTGTCCAAGGGCTGCGACACCCTCAAGGGCATCGTGCTCGGACAACCCAGCAAGGCCGTGATGAAGGAATTCACGGGCTGGCCCATCGTGCGCCGCACGATCGCCAACACCATGGGCAATCTCTCCTACCTGTACGGATGGGCGCAGCCGGCGTTTGAACTGACGGCGCTCGCAGGTTTGTACCTCAGCCAGGACCACCTGCCCGGCTGGGGCGCGACCGAGCCCAATCCGCACTTCGATTCGTGGGCGGCCCAGCAGTCCTACATCGACGAAGGACAACACCAGATGATGCCGCTGGCAATGAGGTTGGGCGCGACCGCCATGGCCTGCTGGGCTGCGCGATTCTTTCTCTCGCCGGTTTATGAGCTGTCGATTGCTGCAGTCGGTGGCCTCGGCCGCCGCGCCGGCGGGGGCGTGGTGGAGTGCGTCGGCGGATTAAGGGAAGCCTGCCGCCGCCGGGGTGAGATGCCGCTTGATGACGATGTGGAGGATGAAGGCGCATCGGTTAACGAGGACAACGTTGTTTACTACGCCAATCCGATCCATGAAAGCAAGGCGCCAGTGCAGGAGCCCAGCGCAACTACTGCGCGAACTCCTTGACGATCAACTTGCGCAGCCACTGATTGCCAGGGTCGGACTCAAAGCGCCGGCTCCAGTGCAGCGACACCGCAAACTCCCGCAGCGGCAACGCAG
>JACMQX010000227.1 GCA_014376765.1 Ramlibacter sp.
GCCAAGAAAGCCTGTGGCTCCATGAAGGCAAATGCCAAGGACATCTGCATGGCAGAAGCCAAAGGCACTGAAAAAGTGGCCAAGGCAGAAAACGAAGCCCAGTACAAGCCTAGCGCCAAGCACAGCTACAAGGTCAATGAAGTGAAGGCCGATGCTGCCTACAAGACTGCCAAGGAAAAGTGCGACGACCTGGCTGGCAATGCCAAGGACGTCTGCGTGAAAGATGCCAAGGCCGTCCATGTCAAAGCCAAGGCTGACGCCAAGGTCACCAAGGTGAGCAATGAGACCAGCATGGCCAAAAGCGACAAGGTCGCCGAAGCCCGCAAGGACGGCACCAAGGACGTCAATGAGGCCAATTACAAGGCCGCAAAGGAGCGTTGCGACACGCTGGCCGGTGATGTGAAGGACCGTTGCGTGCAAGAGGCCAAGGGCAAGTACGGCCAGAAGTAATCGGCACAACCTGGCCGGCCGGTGACTGGCTGGTCAGTCCAGCCAACGGGTGAACTCTTCCACCGCTACGCGCGGCGTGTGGAACGAGTTCACTTTTTCGTTCACGTCGGCATATCCCATCGACATGCCGCATACCAGCATCTCATCATCTCCCGCCCCGATGTGCGGCAGGATGATCTTGGCAAAGCCGTTCCAGGCCGCCTGCGGGCAGGTGTGCAAACCGCGCGCGCGCGCTGAGACCATGATGGCTTCCAGGAACATGCCATAGTCCACCAGGCTGCCCCGGCCCATCACGCGGTCAATCGTGAACATCAAGCCCACAGGCGCGTCAAAAAACACGAAGTTGCGCTTTCGCTGCGCATTCATTTTGGCTTTGTCGCCTTTGGTGATACCCAGCAGTCCGTAAAGGCTCCAGCCGTTTTCGCGCCGGCGGTCAATGTAGGGAGAGACCCACTTTTCGGGGTAGTAGTCGTACGCTTCCACATACTGCGCGGCCTGCGCCGGATCGGCAGAGATCCCGTCATGCGCCGCGCAGACTTTTTCCACCAGGCTGTTGCGGCTTTCGCCTGTGAGCACATAGGTCTTCCACGGCTGCGTATTGGTACCTGACCCGGCGCGGCTGGCCACGCGCAGGATATCGGCAATGGTGGCCTTGGGCACCTCGCGCGGCAGGAACGCCCGGGCTGAAAAGCGGCTTTCAATGGCGGCGTCAACGCTTGCCGGGTCGTTGATCACGGTGCTGACTTGGGATGGGGTCAAAGGAGTTTCTCCAGAACAGTTTTCAAAGGGGCGGGCACAGGCACCGGTTGGCGAGTTTTGCGGTCTACATACACATGAAGGAAATGGCCCTTGGCAGCGGTCATACGCTCACCTTGGACGAACAGGCCGACTTCATAGCGCACGCTTGTCGTGCCCAGCCTGGCCACGCGCAGGCCGGCCTCCACGGTTTGCGGAAACTCGATGGGCGCGAAGTAGTTGCACTGGGTCTCGACCACCAGCCCGATGGTCTGGCCGTGGTGAATGTCCAGAACCCCCTGCTCGATCAGGTGGGCATTGACCACCGTGTCAAACCAGCTGTAGTAGACGACGTTGTTGACATGCCCATAGGCATCGTTGTCCATCCAGCGGGTGTTGATGGTACGAAACACGCGATATGCCGCGCGCGGCTCAGGCTGCGGCTTGTCCGGGGGTGGCTTGTCCGGGGGTGGCTTGTCCAGCGGTAGCGTGGAAAAAGGTAATGCGGTGTCGCTCATGCGCCCCGATTCTGCCAGCGCCGCCAGTAGTCTGCCGCCACCTTGTAGGTGTTGACCTGTACCTGCACGGTTTCCTCGATGCGCACGCCATAGCCGCCGCCCATAGTCATGGCCAGCGGCAGCCTGCGCTGCCAGGCCCAATCGAACACGCGCCTGTCACGCGCCTCCAGGCCGTCGTAGGTAAGCTTGAGACGTCCGAGGCGGTCGCCTTCAAACGGGTCGGCGCCGGCCAGGTAGATCACGAGGCCGGGGTCGAAGCGGCGGTCCAGCTCGTCCAGGGCAAGCTCCAGCGCGTGCAGGTAGGCCTCATCTGCGCAACCATCTGGCAGCTCGACGTCCAGGTCGCTGGCTTCCTTGCGGAAGGGGAAGTTTTTCTGTCCATGCATGGACAGGGTAAACACGCTGCCGTCGTTGCGAAAAATGCTGGCAGTGCCGTTGCCCTGGTGGACGTCCAGGTCGATCACCGCCACCCGAAGCGCAGTGGCCTTCAAGCGGCCCCACTCTGCCTGCATCAGGCGCGCGGCGACGGCCGCGTCGTTGAACACACAAAAGCCGCCGCCCTTGTCAGCATAGGCGTGGTGCGTACCGCCGGCCAGGTTGGCCGCCACGCCTTCGGGCGGAGTCGCTGCTACGCGAACAGACCCTGCAGCCCCAGACGCCGGCAAACCCAGGGCAGCGCGCGCTGCGGCCACCGTCGCACCGGCCGAGCGGCGAGCCCGTTCGGCCATCGCTTCGCTCCAGGGAAAGCCGATCTCACGCATGGCCATCAGGCTGATACTGCCCTCGGCAATCGCGCTGATGTATTGCGGGGTGTGGGCCAGGGCCAGCTCGCCGTCACTGGCGCGAATGGCCGGGCTCATGCGCACCTGCGGAAGCTCAGCGGTCAGCCGGTCGCGCAGCATCTGGTACTTGGCCATAGGGAACCGGTGCCCGGCGGGCAGCGGCAAAACAAATTGATCTGAGTAGTAGGCCAGCACGCGCAGATTGTGTCTTGAGCCGGCAACTGGCGTTCGCGGGGGCCTTGCTGCCGCTCTGTGGCAAGTCATCCCTAGGGGCTCACTCCTAATATGCTGCACCGCAACAAAAACTGCTTGCAAAGCGGCGGGATGCCCCTATACTTCTAGTCATGCTGCACTGCAACATAAGTGGTTACAGAGCAGTTATCGCCCCATTACCTTTTTATCTGGAGATACCACATGCTTACCGCAGAACAAATCATGGCCTCGAACAAAGCCAACATCGAAACCCTTTTCGGCCTGACCACCAAAGCCTTCGCCGGCGTTGAAAAGCTGGTTGACCTGAACGTGAACGCCACCAAGGCTGCCCTGGCCGAAGCCGCTGGCACCACGCAAGCCATGTTCAGCGTCAAAGACGCTCAGGAACTGATGGCCCTGCAAGCCAGCCTGCTCCAGCCAATGGCTGAGAAAGCAGCTGCTTTTAGCCGCCACCTGTATGACATCGCCCAGGGCACCACCGCTGAATTCGGCGCTGTGGTTGAGGGCAAGACTGCTGAAGCACAAAAGGCCTTCACAGGTCTGGTTGACAACGCCGCCAAGAACGCACCCGCCGGTTCGGAAACCGCCGTCGCCGTGATGAAGAGCGCTGTCGCTGCCGCCACCAACGCTTACGAGTCGGTTCAAAAGGCCGTCAAGCAAGCCACGGACGTTGCCGAAGCCAACATGGCAGCCGTGACCAGCACCGCTGTGAACGCCGCCAAGACCGCTTCCAAGAAGCGCTAAGGATTGTCTCCTCGGGTCCTTTCGTAACCTCCGGGTTCAGGGATCCCTTAAGGCGTGATCGCAAGATCACGCCTTTTTTTATTTGCTCTTTGCCTCTATCGCCAGCCTGAGCTGTGGCAGCAATTGCTGCATCGCCAACCGCCCCGCATCGATGGCTTTGCGCCTCGCCGCAAAATCAGCGCCCTTCACGCCCGGCAGCGCCGGCCGCACCACCAAGTCGGCATCGCGCAGCTCATAGGCATTGATGCTCTTGCCCATGATGGCAAAGGTCTGAAGCAGGATCTGCAGCGAATCCCCGGCCGGGTTGCCCTCGGGCGCGCTGGAGATGTCCACCGCGATCACAAGCTCTGCGCCCATCTCGCGCGCATACCTAACTGGCACTGGCGAGACCAGGCCTCCGTCCACATATTCGCGCCCGCCAATGCGCACCGGCACAAAGATCGATGGCACCGCGCTGGAGGCCCGCACCGCGCTGCCGGTGTCGCCACGGCGGAACAAAATCCCCTGCCCGCTGTTGAGGTCGGTCGCGACGATGCCCAACGGCACCACCATGTTCTCGATCAATTTGTTGGCCACCTGCGTGTTCACATAGCGGGCCAGGGCTTCACCACGAAGCATGCCGCGGCTGAAAATGGGTAGCGTCCAGTCGGTGAAGGCGGCCTCCTCCATGCCGTCAGCCACCTGCTGCAGTTGCGCACCTGTGCGGCCGCTGGCGTAGAGCGCAGCCACCAGGCTGCCGGCCGAGGTGCCCACCACCAGGTCGGGCCGGATGCCAGCCTCTTCCAGCACCTGGATCACACCCACATGGGCAAAGCCGCGAGCTGCGCCGCCGCCCAGGGCCAGGCCGATGCGCGGCAGGCGCTTGACGGCCGGCGGCAGCGCTGACGGCTCGACCACCACAGGTATCACAGGCGCAGACGAACAACCGGCCAGCCACAGCATCAAGCACAGGAGAAAAAAGCCAGTGACAAGACGGGCGCCACGCAGCGCCCCCCGGTCCACATATCGCGTTGTAGTCATCATCAGCAATAAAAGTACAGCCGCGCATTTTCCCCCGCTGCCCGTTGACCGCACCGCGTGGCGGGAAATGCGAAGGACGCAGGGCGATAATTGAAGCTCACGTCAACGTCATCGTCACTTCGGGAGAATTTCATGGACATAGCAGGCAAGGTATTCATCGTCACCGGCGGCGCTTCGGGCCTCGGCGAAGGCGCAGCTCGGATGCTGGCGGGCAACGGCGCCACCGTCGTCATTGCCGACATGCAGGCCGACAAGGGCGAGGCGGTGGCCCGGGAGATTGGCGGCGCGTTTGTCAAATGCGACGTCAGCAGCGAAACAGACGGCCAGGCGGTTGTTGCCAAGGCGGTGTCGCTGGGCAAGCTGATGGGCCTCATCAACTGCGCCGGCATTGCGCCTGCTGAAAAAACAGTCGGCAAGACGGGCCCGCACAACCTGGCCGTCTACACCAAGACCATCATGGTCAACCTCGTCGGCACCTTCAACATGATCCGCCTGGCCGCCGATGCGATGAGCAAGAACGAGCCCGAGCCGACGGGTGAGCGGGGCGTGCTGATCTCCACAGCCTCCGTGGCGGCGTATGACGGCCAGATCGGCCAGGCCGCCTATAGCGCGTCCAAGGGCGGCATCGTCGGCATGACGCTGCCGATTGCCCGGGACCTGGCCCGCAACGGCATCCGGAACATGACGATTGCGCCCGGCATTTTTGGCACCCCCATGCTGTTTGGCATGCCCAAGGAAGTGCAGGACGCACTGGCCGCCAACGTGCCCTTCCCTTCCCGCCTCGGTACGCCGCAGGACTACGCGAAACTGGCGCGCCACATCATTGAAAACGAGATGCTCAACGGCGAGGTGATCCGCCTGGACGGCGCGATCCGGCTCGCCCCGCGCTGAGGATCGGCAAGCGCAGGAGCATCAGTCCGTACGCAGCGGGTTGGGCGGCGCGCCCTCGGGCTCCCGCCCGATCCGCTCGTATTCTGAAATCACCTGCGCGCCAAACAGCAGCAGGCCGGCTGCAATCTCCAGGCTCAGCAACACCACAATCGCCGTGGTGAGCGAGCCGTACACCTTGCTCACCTGGGACAGCGTGCCGAAGTACCAGACCAGCACATGCCGGGTCATTTCCCACAGCAGCGCTGCGGTCACCGCCCCCGTCAATGCGTGGCGCACCGACAGCCTGCCCACGGGCATCACCAGGTAGATGGCAGTCAGCACGCCGATCTCGCCAGCCAGGCCCAACAAATACAGCAGCATCCCCGACACCCCGCTGAGCGACCAGGAGTGGCCCAGGAATTCAATGGTTTCCTGACCCACCGTCTGCAAGCCGCCTGAGACCAGTGTCATCAACAGCAAGCCAAGCCCAAGGCAAACAATCGCCAGATAGGGCAGCAAGGCCGACACCAGAAAGTGCCGCCGCCGGATCGCTACCCGGTGCAGGAAGATGACAGACATGGCGTTTTCCAGCACGGTAAAAGCCAGAGAGCTGAAAAACACCATGGTGACAAGCAGCACCCAGCCGACCACATCGCGGTGCTCCATGAAGTTGGCCAGCTCGCCGATGAAGGCCCGGGACTGCCCCGGCACCAGCCACTCCAGGTAGCGGCCCAGCGTGGCCAGCAATTCCGCCTGGTCAATCACATGCGACAGCACAATGACCAGCAGGATCAGCATCGGCACGATGGACAGCAGCGCGTAGTAGGCGACTGCGCCAGCCAGCAACAAGCCCTGGTTGGCGCGAAAGGCCTTGATGACACCAAGGGCAAAGCCGAAAGGATTTCTGACGACGTGGGCAGCCCGATAGCCGAGGAGGCGCATGCGTTGCGAGCCTTTCCGTGTGTGTGACGTTGAGTGAAGGGGCAGGATACCCCGCCAGTCGCGCCTGCGACAAATCACCGGGGCTTTCCCCCGTTGGCAACCCGCAAGGTGTGCCCTACATTTTGCTTGAGGCCAAACACTTCACCGGCCTGGCGCACGTTGCGCGAGGCCCTCAACCCGAGGAGACACAGATGGTCAACCGTTTCAATTCGCGCCGCGGCTTCGTGCTGGGCAGCGTTGCCGCCGCATCAGCCCTTGCCATGCCGGGCATCGCCAACGCACAGGCCTTCCCGTCACGGCCGATCCGCTTGATCTGCCCTTGGCCGGCAGGCGGCTCAACCGACATCGTCATGCGGTCCATTGCCGAGAGCGCAGGCAAGACTCTGGGCACCCAGATGGTGGTTGAAAACAAGGCGGGTGCCAGCGGCATGCTGGGCCCCAATGAACTCGTGAACGCCAAGCCGGATGGCTACACCCTGTCGCAGCTCACTATTGGCGTGGTGCGCCTGCCGCACATGCAGAAGATGCAGTTCGATCCGCTCAAGGACTTCACCTATGTGGCTTGCCTTACGGGTTACACCTTCGGCATCGTGGTGCGTTCGGACTCGCCGATCAAGAGCATCAAGGACCTGGTGGAATACGCCAAGGTCAACCCCGGCAAGTTCACCTACGGCTCCACCGGCAACGGCACCACGCCCCACCTCGCGGTGGAAGAGTTTGCGTCAAAGGCCAGCATCAAGCTGCAGCACATCCCGTTCAAGGGCAATGCTGACGGCATGCAGGCGCTGCTGGGCGGCCACGTCATGTCGCACAGCGACGCCACTGGATGGGGCCCGCATGTAGACGCCGGCACCTGCCGCCTGCTTGCCACCTACGGCGGCAAGCGGACCAAACGCTGGCCCAATGTTCCCACGCTGCAGGAGCTGGGCTACGAGACCGTGTCCGACTCGCCGTTCGGCATCGGCGCGCCCAAAGGCATGGAACCTGCCGTGACCAAGACCCTGCACGATGCGTTCAAAAAGACGCTTGAGGATCCGGCGGTGCTGGCCACCTTCGACAAGTACGACCAGTCGGTGATCTACATGGATACGGCCACATACACACGCTTTGCGGCTGACAACTTCATCAAGGAGCGGGCCATGATCGATCGGCTCGGGCTGTTGATGAAGCCGACCTGAGCTGGTGCAACAGGGCTGCCCTGCGCGGGCGTCAGACGTCGATCGCCTCGGCCGAGCCGGCCTGCTTGCGCAGCTCGAATTTCTGGATCTTGCCAGTGGAGGTTTTGGGTAGTTCGCCAAACACCACCGAGCGCGGCACCTTGAAGCCTGCAAGATGCTTTTTGCAGTGCGCGACGATCTCGGCGGCAGTCACCTCGGCGCTGGTTTTCAGCTCGACAAAGGCGCAAGGCGTCTCGCCCCAGCGCGCATCGGCCTTGGCCACCACCGCCGCAGCCAGCACGGCGGGGTGGCGGTAGAGCACGTCTTCCACCTCGATCGACGAGATGTTCTCGCCGCCCGAGATGATGATGTCCTTGCTGCGGTCCTTGATCTTGATGTAGCCGTCCGGGTACATCACGGCCAGGTCGCCGCTGTGGAACCAGCCTCCGGCAAACGCCTCCTGCGTCGCCTTGGGGTTTTTGAGGTACCCCTTCATCATGATGTTGCCCTTGAACATGATCTCGCCCATAGTCTCGCCGTCGCTCGGCACCGGCCTCATGGTCTCGGGGTTCAGCACCTTCACGTCGCGCTCCAGGTGGTAGCGCACTCCCTGGCGCGCGTTGAGCCTGGCCCGCTCGCCGATGTCCAGCTCGTCCCACTCGGCATGCTTGGCGCACACCGTGGCAGGGCCATAAACTTCTGTGAGGCCATAGACATGGGTCAGGTCAAAGCCCATGCCCTCCATACCCTCGATCATTGAAGCCGGCGGCGCAGCGCCTGCCACCATCGCCTTCACGCCGCGCGGCAGGCCCGCCTTCATCGCGTCGGGCGAATTCACCAGCAGGCCATGCACGATGGGCGCGCCGCAGTAATGCGTCACGCCGTGGCCGCGTATGGCGTCAAAAATCGCCTGGGCCTCCACCTTGCGCAGGCACACATTCACCCCCGCGCGCGCGGCCACCGTCCAGGGGAAGCACCAGCCGTTGCAATGGAACATCGGCAGCGTCCAGAGGTAGACGGCGTGCTTGGGCATGTCCCATTCCAGAATATTGGAGACGGCATTGATGGCCGCGCCCCGGTGGCTGTAGACCACGCCTTTCGGGTTGCCTGTCGTGCCACTGGTGTAGTTGAGGGCAATGGCATCCCACTCGTCGCCGGGTAATTGCCATTCAAACGCGGCGTCACCGGTGGCGACCAGCGCGTCGTAGGTGATGCTGCCAATACGCTCAGCGGGGCCAGTGAATACAGCGTCTTCTACATCGATGACGAGCAGGGGCTGCGTACTTTGACGCAAGCTGATGGCGCGTTGCATCACCCCCGCGAACTCCGGGTCCACGATGACGGCTTTGGCCTCGCCATGGTCAAGCATGAACGCCAGCGTCTCTGAGTCCAGCCGGGTGTTGAGGGCATTAAGCACCGCGCCGGCCATCGGGATGCCGAAGTGCGCTTCCACCATGGGCGGGGTGTTGGGCAGCATCACCGCCACGGTGTCGCCCTTGCCAATGCCATGCTGCGCCAGGGCGCTGGCCAACTGCCGGCAGCGCGAATAGACCTCGCTCCAGTTGCGCCTGAGTGCGCCATGCACCACGGCCAGCCGCTGCGGATACACCTCAGCCGCGCGCTCCAGGAAAGCCAGCGGTGTAAGCGGCGCAAAGTTGGCCTGCGTCTGCGGCAGGTCCTTGTCAAAAATGCCGGGCATCGTGTCTCCTTGTTGTGGCTGTGAGCGTAGCCGGTTTCAGCGTAGCGCGCCCTTTTCGGGAATGCGTGAAGCCGGCTTTGCCGGGCCGCCGCATTGCCCCCAGTGGGGGGAAGCGCGCAGCGCTTCGGGGGGCGTCCTTCTTGCCTGACAATTGCCGACGTGGCCATCCCCCAGACATTCATTCAGGAACTCCTAGCGCGCACCGACGTGGTGGAAATCGTCGGGCGCTATGTGCAGCTGAAAAAGGGCGGCGCCAACTTCATGGGCCTGTGCCCCTTCCATGGCGAGAAGTCGCCGTCGTTTTCCGTCAGCCCGACCAAACAGTTTTATCACTGCTTTGGCTGCGGCAAGAACGGCAATGCCGTCAGTTTCCTGATGGAACATGCAGGCATGACCTTTGTCGAGGCCGTAAAGGACCTCGCCCAGCAATACGGCATGCAGGTGCCCGATGACGACGCCAGCCCGCAGGACCGGGCCCGCGCCGCCGAGCAGCGCCAAAAGCAGGCCACGCTGAACGACGTGCTGGAAAAAGCCGGTGAGTCCTACCGCAAACACCTGAAAAACTCGCCCAGAGCGATCGAGTACTTCAAGGGCCGCGGCCTCTCTGGCGAAGTGGCAAAACAGTTTGGCCTCGGCTATGCGCCCGAAGGCTGGCGCAGCCTGGCCAGCGTGTTCCCCAGTTACGACGACCCGCTGCTGGTGGAAAGCGGCCTGGTCATCCTCAACACAGACGACAACGGCGGCGAAGAAAAACGCTACGACCGTTTTCGCGACCGGGTGATGTTCCCGATCCGCAACGTCAAGGGCGAATGCATAGGCTTTGGCGGCCGTGTGCTGGGTGAAGGCACGCCCAAATACCTCAACTCGCCCGAGACCCCCGTCTTCAGCAAAGGCCGCGAGCTGTACGGCCTGTTTGAGGCCCGCAATGCACTGCGCGAACACGGCTATGTGCTGGTGACCGAAGGCTACATGGACGTGGTGGCGCTGGCGCAGCTGGGCTTTCCCAATGCAGTGGCCACGCTGGGCACGGCCTGCACGCCCGACCATGTGCAAAAACTGTTCCGCTTCACCGACTCGGTGGTCTTCAGCTTTGATGGCGACTCAGCCGGCCGCCGCGCGGCCCGCAAGGCACTGGACGGCGCCCTGCCCTACGCCACCGATGTACGCAGCGTCAAGTTCCTATTCCTGCCCGCCGAACACGACCCGGACAGCTTCATTCGCGAGTTCGGCCGCGAGGCCTTCTCGCGCTATGTGAGCGAGGCGACGCCGCTGTCGCGCTTTCTGGTCGACGCCGCGCGTGAAGACTGCGACCTCAACACCGCAGAAGGCCGCGCTCACATGGCATCCAACGCCAAGCCGCTGTGGACGCAAATGCCCGACGGCGCCCTCAAGCGCCAGATGCTGGGCGAGCTGGCCGACCTGGTGCAATTGGCCAGCCGCGAGCTCACCGATGTCTGGGGCGTGACCAAACCGCAAGGCCTGGAAAGCGGCACGCGCAAAGCAAGGGATGGCACCTCACGCCCGTATGGTGGCAATTCAGGCAGCGGCTACGCGCAAAAGCCCCGGCCCAGCCAGAACCCGAGACCCGGCCGCGCTTTGCCGGCCAGCCGCGCCGACCACGCAGCCCGCCTGCTATTGAGCAACATGATGGCCTGGGACAGCCTGTCTGGCGAAGACCACGCCATGCTGTGCGAGCTACCCTCGCCCCACGGACCGCTCTTCGTCTGGCTTGAAGGCCAGTTGCACGAGCACGGCGCGCTGGCCTGGGGCGCACTGCGCGAAGGGCTGCGCGAGCTTGAATTCGAGGAGTTGGCCCTCAAGCTGATGTCGGGCCCCGGCGCCGATGCGTCCGGCGAGACTCCTGAAGAATCGGGCCAGGAATTGCGCGCCCTGCTCAACCTGATGCTGGTCGACCGGCTCAAGCTCATGGAGACCGAAGCGCTGCAGGCCGTCAAGACTGACCCTTCCGCCTTGCAGCGCTACCGCGAACTGCAGGACCGGCGGCTGGCGCTCACCCCCATCAAAACCGCCGGCAGCCCTTGAAAAATGGTCCCAAAGGTATAATGTAAGCCTTAGCTACCAGGCAAGAGCGACAGCAGCACCTCCGGACACCGGCCAACCGCGGACACAAAAACCCGACGCGCCACCTCCCCGCAAGGACTGCATTCCAAATGTTCGCCCACACATCTTGCCCAGGAGTCACTGGAAACTGACCTTTCCTCCCTGATTCCGTCATCCGCGCCGGAACCTGTGGCGCTTTGTGTTTCTTTGTTTGTCTTTGTCCCGAGGTAGATCCATGCCCGCTCAAAAGTCCATGAAGCCCGTAAAGCCTTCAGCCACCGCCGTGAAATCCGCCGCCAAGAAATCTGCGCCCCCCAAGGCCGCTGCCAAACTTGCCAAGCCCGTCAAGGGAATCAAGCCAGCAAAGCCAGTCAAAGCCGTCCACAAGCCGGCCAAGCCTGCAGCCAAAGCAGCGCCAGCAACGAAAGTGAAATTAGTGCCTTCTACCGTCAAGCCCCTCGCCAAGTCCACCACCAAAGAAGAGCTGAAAAAGCCCGCCAAAGCCGCAACCGCCGCTACCCCCGCAACGGCAGCCACCGCCGAAGTCGTGAAGAAAAAACCCGGCCGCCCGCCCAAGGTCGTTGTCCCCGGTGAAGAAGGCGCAGCCAAGACCGGCGCCAAGCGCGGCCGCAAACCCAAGAACGCCACCGCCGGCCCCGTGGGCAGCACCGACGACACCGACCTGTCCGACATTGAAGCTGACCTCGTCGGGGAACCCGTTGCCGAGACGACCGAGAAGGTCAAACCCCTGCGCATGAAAATCAGCAAGGCGAAAGAACGCGCCCTGATGAAGGAATTCGGCCTGGACGAAACTGTCCTGTCGGAAGAAGACCTGGCCAAGCGCCGCCAACGCCTGAAGACCCTGATCACCCTGGGCAAGACGCGCGGCTACCTGACGCAAGGCGAAATCTCCGACCACTTGCCCGACAAGCTGGTCGACGCAGAGACGATGGAAGTTGTCGTCACCATGCTCAACGACCTGGGCGTTGCGGTGTATGAGCAAACGCCTGACGCCGAAATGCTCCTGCTGAACAACACCACACCCACCGCGTCGTCGGTGGAAGAGGCGGAAGAAGAAGCCGAAGCCGCCCTGTCCACCGTGGACAGCGAATTCGGCCGCACCACCGACCCCGTCCGCATGTACATGCGCGAGATGGGCACCGTCGAGCTGCTGACGCGCGAAGGCGAAATTGAAATCGCCAAGCGCATTGAAGGTGGCCTGATGCGCATGATGGAAGCCATCAGCGCCAGCCCCGCCACCATTGCCGAAGTCTTTCGCCTGGCCGATGACATCCGCGACGGCAAGGTCGTGATTTCCACCGTGGTGGACGGCTTCTCCAACCCTAACGAGGCCGACGACTACGTGGCCGAAGAAGACTTCGACGAGTTCGACGCCGATGATGACGACGACGGCAACGGCGGCTCCAAGGCCCTGACCAAAAAGCTCGAAGAGCTCAAGAAAGAAGCCCTCGCCCGCTTTGAAAAGCTGCGCGACCTGTTCGAGAAGGTCCACAAGATCTACGACAAGGAAGGCTACGGCACCCCGGCCTACGTCAAGGCCCAACGCGCCTTGAGCGAAGAGCTGATGACCATCCGCTTCACCGCCCGCACGATCGAGAAGCTGTGCGACTTGCTGCGCACCCAGGTGGACGACGTGCGCAAGAAAGAGCGCGAGCTGCGCCGCATCATCGTGGACAAGTGCGGCATGCCGCAGGAGATGTTCATCAAGGAATTCCCGGCCAACCTGCTGAACCTGAAGTGGGTCGAGAAGCAGGCCGCCTCCGGCAAGGCCTGGAGCGTGGTGATGACGCGCAACATCCCGCCCATCCAGGAACTGCAGCAAAAGTTAACCGACATCCAGTCGCGTGTGGTGGTGCCGCTGGCCCAGCTCAAGGACATCAACAAGCGCATGAACGAAGGCGAGGCGTCGTCGCGCGATGCCAAGAAGGAAATGATCGAGGCCAACCTGCGCCTGGTGATCTCCATCGCCAAGAAGTACACCAACCGCGGCCTGCAGTTCCTGGACCTGATCCAGGAAGGCAACATCGGTTTGATGAAGGCGGTCGACAAGTTCGAATACCGTCGCGGCTACAAGTTCTCGACCTACGCCACGTGGTGGATCCGCCAGGCCATCACTCGCTCGATCGCCGACCAGGCGCGCACCATCCGAATCCCGGTGCACATGATCGAGACGATCAACAAGATGAACCGCATCTCGCGCCAGCATTTGCAGGAGTTCGGCTTTGAGCCGGACGCCGGCATCCTGGCCGCCAAGATGGAGATCCCGGAAGACAAGATCCGCAAGATCATGAAGATCGCCAAAGAGCCGATTTCCATGGAAACGCCGATTGGTGATGATGACGACTCCCACTTGGGCGACTTCATCGAAGACACCAACAACACCGCACCGGTGGAAGCCGCGATGCAGGCCGGCCTGCGCGATGTGGTGAAAGACATCCTGGACAGCCTGACCCCGCGCGAAGCCAAGGTGCTGCGCATGCGCTTTGGTATTGAAATGTCCACCGACCACACGCTGGAAGAAGTCGGCAAGCAGTTTGACGTGACGCGCGAGCGCATCCGCCAGATCGAAGCCAAGGCGCTGCGCAAGTTGAAGCACCCCAGCCGCTCGGACAAGCTGCGCAGCTTTATCGACACGCTGTAAGCAGCGAAGCAGCAAGTCAAAAAGGCGCCCTCTACGGGGCGCCTTTTTTCTTGGGGCCGAGGATGTTGGTTTGAGGCTATGGGTCCGGAGGGGGTCGGTTGCGGTCACCGCCCTGCTGCGGTACCCTTCGCCTGACGCTGTCAAACTGAAACAAACTGCAACATTCATGTCTTATAACGCGGTTAAGGTCGCACCTGTCGACGGCGCCGGCTCAGGGGAGGTGCTTTATGAAAGCCCGACAACGCGCATTGTTCGCTTTGGAGAGGCATGGGCGGCAGGCGGCGTAGTCTGCAAAGAGTATTCAGGCCCACATGCCGCCCAGCGGCTGCGCCAGGAGAGCGACATCCTGAGACGGCTTGCGGGCATTAAAGGCGTTATCCAATGGATAGAGGGGCCGCAAGGAGCAGCCCAAGGGCGCCAGGGAGCCCGCGGGTCTGACCAGCTCACCCTGCAGTGCATTGGCGCAACCACCCTGGCGAAGGTACTGCAAGCCGGCCCCTGCGACATGGATACAGTCCTGTTCCTGGGGCACCAGCTGGCACAGATCCTGTCGGCTGTTCACCGCGCCGGCGTCATCCACCAGGATATCAATCCAGCAAACATCCTCGTGACCACAGCCCACGAAGCCGTGTTGATCGACTTTGACCTGGCCGTGCTCGCCGCC
>JACMQX010000228.1 GCA_014376765.1 Ramlibacter sp.
CTGGCGGTGCTTTTGGACCGGCAGCCAGCCCAAGGTCAGCCGCCCTGCGAACCCCGGTGCGCCCAGGCGGTCGTGTGCTTCTCCAGCGCGCTGAACAACTCATACATCGCCATCGCCATGGCGCCAATCGTCACCAGGCCGGCAAAGGCCAATGGCATGCGCTGCTGGCTGCCGGCCGACTGCATCAGGTAGCCGATGCCGGAGTCGCCGGCTGTCATCTCGGCAAGCACCGTGCCCACAAAGGCCAGCGTGATCGCCACCTTGAGCGAGGCGTAGAAGTACGGCATGGAGCGAGGCAAACCGATTTTCACGAGCACGTCCCAGCGCTTGGCGCCCAGCACCCGCAGCACGTCTTCCAGCTCGGGCTCCAGCGTGGCCAGGCCCGTGGCGATGTTCACCGTGATCGGGAAAAAAGAAATCAGGAATGCCGTGAGGATGCCAGGGCCCAACCCGATACCGAACCACACCACCAGGATGGGCGTGATCGCCGCCTTGGGCACCGCGTTGAATGCCGTCATCAACGGGTAGAACGCCGCATAGGCCAGCCGTGACGAGCCGACCAGAAAGCCCAGCATCACCCCCACCACAATAGAAATACCGAAGCCCAGCATCGTCACCCAGAATGTTTTCCAGGCTGCAGTGAGCAGCGCGCCCCTGAATTCGACGAACTGTTTGGCGATCTCCCACGGGCCAGGGAAGATGTACTCGGGAATGGAAAACAGCGAGACGATCAGCTGCCACAGGATCAGCGTGATGACCAATACAACCAGCGGCGCCCAGCGCTCCTGCTGCCTGTTGGTGAACTTCATGACGCCACCCCGGCGCTTTGCTGGCCGCCATGTTGCCCAGTTGGCTGGCGGCCATGTTGCCGTATCGCCCCAATATGCCCGCGCAGCTCATGCACGATGTCGGTGAACTCTTTGGTGTAGGTAATTTCCAGATCGCGCGGCTTGGGTAAATCGATCTTTTTTTGCACCACAAAGCGGCCCGGGCTCTTGCTCATCACATACACCGTGTCGGCCAGGAACACGCTTTCGCGCAGGTCATGCGTGACCAGGATCACATTGAACTGCTGCTCGGCCCACAGGTCGCGCAGGATGCACCACAGCTCTTCCCGCGTGAAGGCGTCCAGCGCGCCAAAGGGCTCGTCCAGCAGCAGCATCTTGGGCTCATGGATCAGCGCCCGGCAGATGCTCGCGCGCTGCTGCATGCCGCCCGAAAGTTGCCAGGGAAATTTGTCTTCATACCCGGCCAGGCCGACTTTTTGCAACAGCTGGCGGGCACGCTCCACATATTCCTTGCGTTTGCTTTTGAAGTTGCTGCGGTAGGGCTCGACGATCTCAAGCGGCAGCAGCACGTTGTCCACCGTTGTGCGCCAGGGCAGAAGCGATGGCGCCTGAAACGCCATGCCCGAAATCTTGAGCGGGCCCGTCACGGGTTCCCCGTCGATCAGGATGCGCCCCTTCGACGGCATTTTCAGGCCCGTGGTGAGCTTCATGAACGTCGACTTGCCGCAGCCCGATGGCCCGACGATGGCGATGAACTCGCCCTGCCGCACCTTCAGGTCAATCGCCTCCACCGCAAAGTGGTTTTGCGCCAGGAGCTCCTCGTTGTAGGCGAGCCAGACGTCCTGGAAGTCGACGAAGTTGCCCCCAGGGTCACCGGCCATCACTTCTTGGCCGGGAGGATGTTCAACTCCGCCCTCGTGGGCAAATAAGCCGAGCTCCAGACCGCGTCGGGGTTGACGCGGGTCTTGGTGGCAAACGCGTCCGACACTTGCGACGCCATCAGCGACAAACGGCCCGGGACGATCTGGCCAAAGCCTTCAGCGCGTGCATCGGGCACGTTGACAACAGTGTCCAGCGCCAGCTTCAGGCGCCGTGTTTCCAGCGCGGTGTTGATGATGCCGTCGCGCTCCTTGACGGTGTCGATTGCCGCCTCGGGCTTGGCCATCACGTCTTTCATGCCCTTGGTAAAGGCCAGCAAAAATGCCTTCACCGCGGCCGGGTTGTCTTTCAGCAGCTTGGGCGAGGCGATGATCACGTTGCCGTACAGCTTCACGCCGTTCTCTGCATACGGGAGCACCACCACATCTTCCGCCTTGACGCCGCGCGCCTCCAGGTTGAGCAGTGAGGTAAACGTGAAGCCGGTGATGGCGTCCACATCGCCGCGGGCCAGCATGGTCTCGCGTAGCGGCGGGTCCATCGCCGTCCACTGCACGCCGGTGATGTTGTTGGCCTTGGCAAAGATCGGGAAGGCCCGGCGGCCTGCGTCAAATACCGGGGC
>JACMQX010000229.1 GCA_014376765.1 Ramlibacter sp.
ACGCCGCTGGCCATGGCCCAGGACGACAGCTCGTTCTGGTATGGCGGCATCAACGCAGGCCGCACGCGGGCCGACATTGATGACGCCCGCATCAAGGCCAATCTGGCTGCAGGCGGTTACGCGACCACGGCTTTTTCAGAGTCGGACCGCAGCACCGGCTTCAAGCTGTATGGCGGCTACCAGTTAAACCGCAACTTTGCGCTGGAAGGCGGCTACTTTGACCTGGGCCGATTCAGCTACCGTGCCAACACCTTGCCGCTGGGCACTCTGGACGGCCGCATCCGTCTGCGCGGCCTGAACCTGGACGCCGTTGGCATCCTGCCGCTGGGCGACCGCTTCTCGGCGTTCGGCCGCGTGGGCGCAGCCTATGCGCAGGCGCGTGACAACTTCAGCGGCACGGGGGCCGTGAGCGTGGTCAACCCCAACCCGCGCAAGAACGACCTCAACTTCAAGATTGGCGCAGGCCTGGGCTACATGGTCACCGACGCACTGCAGTTGCGGCTGGAAGCCGAGCGCTATCGCGTCAACGATGCCGTTGGCAACCGCGGCGATGTGGACCTGCTGTCGGTGGGCCTGGTGTACCGCTTCGGCGGCAAGACCCAGCAGCCGGTGATGGCACGCACTGCCGCTTACGAGCCACCGCCGGCGCCCGCGCCTGCACCTGCACCTGTGATCGTGGCAGCGCCTCCCCCGCCGCCGCCCGTCATCGCCAGGGCTGCTACCCCCATGCGGGTGAGCTTCGCAGCCGACTCGCTGTTTGACTTTGACAAGTCAGTCATCAAGCCCGACGGCGCTGCTTCTCTGGACCGTTTCGGCCAGGACCTCAGGGCTGTGAGCTATGACGGCGTGGCTGTGACCGGCCACACCGACCGCATCGGCAGCCGCGCGTACAACCTCAAGTTGTCGCAACGCCGCGCTGAAGCTGTCAACAGCTATCTGGTGCAAAAGGCGGGCGTTCCTGCAGGCAAGATCAATTCACGCGGTGTGAACGGCGACAACCCCGTGACCAAGCCGGGTGACTGCCCGGGCAAGAAGGTCACGCCCGCGCTCATCGCCTGCCTGCAGCCCGACCGGCGTGTGGATGTGGAAGTGACCGGGACGAAGTAAACCGTTGCTGCTGCAAAAATGGAAAGGGCGTCTTCGGACGCCCTTTCTTTTGAGGTATCGGTATGCCGCTGTTATTCGCACACACCGCTCACCGCAAACTACAAAACATGCGTGATAAACCGCGCGACAACGCGGCACCATGGCTAAACGCTGAAGGCAGAGTCATGACGCCCTGACCTTAAAGCTCTAGCGCAACCCCTTACAACCCGCGTCGTCACCTCGAAGTACGAAGTTAAACTCGTCCTCATGCGAATACTCTTCAGCGTGCTCGGCTTGCTCGTGGTGGTCATGGTGATTGGCATCGTCGCCAAAAAACAATTGGTCGCCGTGAACCAGCCGCTCGCGTTGCCTGTGGCAACAAGCAACCCGTCAACGGGGTCACCCCCTGCCACCGCCCTCGTGCAAACCCCGCAATCAGCCGCCAGCCAGGTGAAGCAGTCGGTGGAGGCCATGCTGCAGCAACCGCGCCCCGCGCTGGAAGAAAAGTGAGCGGGATGACTGACACTCACCTGCCCCTTTACGCGCAGTTCTTCGGCCTCGCGCAAACCCCGTTTTCCATTGCCCCTGACCCGCACTACCTCTACATGAGCGAACGCCACCGGGAGGCGCTGGCCCACCTGCTTTATGGCGTGGGCGGTGGCGGCGGTTTTGTCTTGCTGAGCGGCGAGATCGGCACTGGCAAGACCACCGTGTGCCGCTGCTTCCTGGAGCAGATTCCGCAGGCCTGCAACGTGGCCTACATCTTCAACCCCAAGCTCACGGCCATGGAGTTGCTGCGCACGGTGTGCGATGAATTCCACGTCGGCTTTGAGCCGGACGGCCCTGCGCACCTGTCCACGGTCAAGGATTATGTGGATGCGCTCAACGGTTTCCTGCTGCGCACGCACGCCATGGGGCAAAACAATGTGCTCATCATCGACGAGGCGCAGAACCTCTCGGCCGATGTGCTTGAGCAGTTGCGCCTGCTGACCAATCTGGAGACGAACGAGCGCAAGCTGCTGCAGATCATCCTGATCGGCCAGCCCGAGCTGCGCAGCCTGCTGGCCCGGCCCGAGCTGGAGCAGCTGGCGCAACGCGTGGTGGCCCGCTTTCACCTGGACGCCCTGAGCGAGGATGAAACGCGCGCCTACATCCAGCACCGCCTCACCGTGGCGGGCCTGGCCGGCGCGATGCCGTTTGCACCGCGCGCGATGCGCCGCATCCACCAGATCACGCGCGGCGTGCCGCGTCGCATCAACCTGCTGTGCGACCGCGCCATGCTGGGCGCCTACGCCACAGCCACGGCCGTGATTGACCGGCAGATTGTCGACAAGGCGGCGGGCGAGGTGTTTGAGATACCGGGCTTTGGCCGAGGCAAGGGCCATGGCCAAAGCCCCGACACAGGCGAAGGCCGGCGCTGGGGCTGGTTGGGCGCGGGGCTGCTGGCAGGCGCGGCACTGGCTGTAGGCGTGGGATTGTTGTTCAGCGGCGGTATACCGTACACCCCTGGCAGTGCCATGGCGGCGAAGAAGACTGCGTTTGCCGCGCCTGCGGGCACAGCGGCTAGCGTCGTGACGGCGCCACTGCCCGCGCCTGTTGCCGCGCAGGCAGCTGCCGCAAGCTCTGCACCCGCCCTTGCCTCTTCGGCAGCGCTACGGGCTTCGGCGGCCCGCGAGCAGGGTCCGCCTCAAGTGGCAGAGGCAGTGGCCACTTCAGCGGGCACTGTCAATTTCAAGTTGCTGCACACCAACCAGCAAGACGCATGGCGTGCCCTGGCCCGTGAATGGCGAGTGACACTGGACGGCGCCGAGCCCTGCGAAGCCGCCGCCGCGAGCCAGCTGCAATGCTTCAGCCGCAAAGGCAGCCTGGCCCTGCTGCGCCAGCTTGACCGCCCCGCCCTGCTCGAACTGCGCAACAGCGAAGGGCAAACCGCCTGGGCGGTGCTGACCCGCATCAGCCCGCAAACGGCCAGCCTGCGGGCAGGCACAGCAACGCTGGCTGTCCCGCTGGCCACCCTGGAGTCGATGTGGCAGGGCGAATACGCCACGCTCTGGCGCACGCCGCCAGGCTATGTGGACAAGATCGCTGACAGCAACAAGGGCGCCACCGTCGACTGGCTGGCGGTGCAACTGGCGGCCCTGAACAAGCAGCCTGCACCGCGAGGGCCACAGGTGATGGACAGCGCGCTCAAGACACGATTGCAGGCCTTCCAGTCCGCACAAGGCATTGCCCCCGATGGCCGCGCCGGCCCACTCACCTTCATGTTGCTCAACCATGCCACCGGCGTGATTGAGCCGCGCCTGACCACCGACCGCTGACCATGTCCTACATCCTTGACGCCCTGCGGCGAGCTGAAGCCCAACGCGAACGCGGCGCCGTACCGGGCGTGCATGCGCACCCCCAGACGCCATTGACGGCCGTCGATGGCGCGCAACGCCCGGGACGGGCAATCTGGATCGGCGGCACCTGCCTGCTGGTGCTGGCTGTTGCGGCGGGTTGGTTTTTCTTTCTGCGCAGTGCGCCGCGCGAGGCGGTGATGCCGTCTGTGATGGTGCAGGCACCGGTCGTTGTCATGGCGCCAGCACCTGCGCCGGCGGTTGCGCCGGCAATAGTGGCTCCACAGGCTGTTCCGGCTGCGCCAGATCCGGTGGTGGCTTCCGCCCCGTCAACAAACGCCATCGACACCGGAAAAGCTGCGCGTGCCGCGCGAGAGAGCGCCAAAGCCGAGGCCAAGGCGGCACGCGTGGCGGCTGCGCAAGCACGTATTGCTGCTTCCCCTGACAAGGCCAGGCCAGCGACTGCTGCGGCCTCGGCCTCTGTCCCCGCCCCCGCCACCGCCACCGCCGTCGCCGTCACCGATAACAAGCCCGCTGCGCCGCCGCGCCTGTACACCCGCGAAGAACTGCCCGGCGACATACGCAGCCAATTGCCACAGGTCAGCGTCACGGGCTCCACCTATTCAGAGAACGCCGCCCACCGCATGCTGATTGCCAACGGGCAGGTGTTTCGTGAGGGAGAAAAGATCACGGCCGACCTGACGGTCGAGCAGATCGGAGCGAAGGCGGCGGTGCTGCGATTCAAGGGGTACCGGTACGCTGTGGGGTATTGAAGGGGCTTTTGTCAGCGCAGACCCACAACAAGCCGCGCCGCACGCCTAACCGGATGCAGCGCCTGCAGGAAGAAGATGCAGACTCCACCACTGCCGCCGGATGCATCTCATGGCCAAAGAAGACGCCCTCAAGACATACCGCGCCAAGCGCAATTTCAGCATCACCTCAGAGCCGGCTGAAGGCGGCGAAATGGTCCAGGGCGCGCTGCAGTTCGTGGTCCAGAAACACTGGGCCTCACGCCTGCATTACGACTTTCGTCTGGAGCTGGACGGCAGCATGAAAAGCTGGGCCGTGCCCAAAGGCCCGAGCTACGACCCCGCCGACAAACGCATGGCCGTGCATGTGGAAGACCATCCGGTGTCGTACAACAAGTTTGAAGGCACCATCCCCCAGAAACAGTACGGCGCCGGCAAGGTGATCATCTGGGACAAAGGCCTGTGGCTACCCATCGGCGACGCGGCCCAGGGCTACCTGGACGGCAAGCTCAAGTTCGAGCTGCGGGGCCACAAGCTCAAGGGCCACTGGACGCTGGTGGCCATGGAGGGCAAGGGGGAAAAGCAGGAACC